>JBFGOX010000253.1:0-5070 GCA_041565015.1 Burkholderiaceae bacterium | reverse complement strand
GTGCGCGCCGGCAAAGGCACGATGGTCGACTGGCGCTACGCCGACGGCGCGAAGTTCCTGCCCGCTGACGACGAGGTGCGCAAGCGGCGACCGCCAGAGGCGATGAAGTAGAGCGGGCGTTCGCCGGCGCAAGAACAGTGCAACGACATTCATCATGAGCCGTTAGCTTTCGCGGAAAAGCGCTTCGGGCGCTTCCGGTGCCGTCGCCGGCGCGGCAATTGCGGCCGGCGCGCAGCGCGTCGACGCGGATTCGGCCTGGCTGCTCGTCGTTGCCTGCTGGTTGATCGCCGCGGCCTCGACGCTGGGCGCGCTTTTCTTCAGCGAGGTCATGGAGCTGCCGCCCTGCCTGCTGTGCTGGTACCAGCGAATCTGCATGTCTCCGCTGGTGCTGATCCTGCCGGCCGGCCTGTTCCCGTTCGACCCGAAGATCGTCCGCTATGCGCTGCCGCTGGCGCTGCTCGGCGGCGGCATTGCGATCTTTCACCTGCTGCTGGAAGCCGGCATCGTGCCCGAGAGCGCCACCCCCTGCACTCAGGGTGTTCCGTGCTCGGAAACGCAGATCGAATGGTTCGGTTTCGTGACCATTCCGCTGCTGTCGGTCGTCTCCTTCCTGGCGATCAGCGCGTTGCTGATCGCCGCGCACTTCAGGACCTCGAAATGAACCGCAAGATCATCTTCGTCGTTGCCGCCGTCACGCTGCTGTTCGTCTTTGCCGTCGGGACCCTGCTTTACCGCAGCGAGCGGGTCGCGGATCTGCAGTCGGCGGCCGGCGCCAACCAGGCGCTGCTGGCGCGATTCCACGCGCCGAGCGTCGGCCGGCAGGACGCCAAGGTGCACATCGTCGAGTTCCTCGATCCGGCGTGCGAAACCTGCCGCGCGTTTTATCCGCTGGTCAAGAAGATGATCGCGGAGCACCCTGAGAGGATTCGTTTGTCGGTGCGCCACGTTGCGTTCCATCCGGGTTCCGAGTTCGTGGTCAAGGCACTTGAGGCCGCCAAGAAGCAGGGCAAGTACTGGCAGACGCTCGAGACCCTGCTGTTGACGCAACCCGCCTGGGTCGTCAACCACACCGTGCAGTCGGAACGGGTGCGGCTCGATGGCATCGGCCTCGACCTGGAGCAACTGAAGCGCGACATGAACGATGCCGAGGTCGCCCGTGTGATCGAGCAGGACCGTGCTGACGCCAAGGCGCTGAACGTCACCAAGACGCCGGAATATTTTGTCAATGGGCGACAGCTGCCGAGTTTCGGCTACGAGCAGCTGACGCGGCTCGTGCAGGAGGAACTGGCGAAGCACTATCGGTAAGCAGTTCACCGCCCCTGATTGAGTGAGCGGGCGCGCTAACCGGGTCCGATCACGCTGCAACCGTGCACGCAGTCGGTCTGTGCGCGGTAGATGTTGGCCACGCACTTTGCCGGAAATCCGCCGGCGACGCGGGTTGCGCTGCGCGCCAGGTTGCACAACTGCGCCAGTTCCGGCGCTTCAGTAATTGATTGCGGAAGTACGCGACCCGCTCGCCGATGCCTGCACCGGCCGGCTCTCCAGCGCCATGCGACGAATTGCCGAAATCGCCGTCTGAAGCGTGACGCGGACGCCCGTGCCCGCCGTAGCATCGATAGCGTCGATGCGCGCGGAGGCGACCATGTCGAGGCTCTGGAAATGCGGTTTTCTGATTGCCGTCGCCTGCGGCCTGCTGCTGGGTCGGCCCGCGATGGCGGCAGAAGGAATCAGGGGCAATCTCGTCAGCGTCGACTGGCTCGAAAAGAATCTGCAGCGCCCTGAGCTGCTGATCCTCGACGCCTCTCCGGCGCAGCTGCACAAGCTGCAGCACATCCCGGGCGCGGTCAATGTGGACCTGTTGTCGTACGGGGTCGGGGAGGTTCCGGCCGCCGAGCTTGAAAAGCGCTTTCGATTCTGGGGCGTCAGCGCCGGCAGGAAGATCGTCATCTACGACCAGGGCGGGTCGTTCATGGCGACCCGGCTCTTCTACGACCTGTACGCGAGCGGGTTTCCGGCCGCCGATCTTTTCGTCCTGAATGGGGGGATGGCCAAGTGGCAGGAGGCGTTGGCGCCGCTGACCAAGGAACCGACGCCCGCACCGCCGCCGGGCACGTTCCGCGTCGCCAGCCGCAGGGACGAGGTGAGGGTGACGCTGCCGGAAGTCCTGACCGCCTCCGGCGACCCGGTGAGCAACGCACTGGTCGAGGCGCTGGAGCCCACCTGGCACTTCGGCGAGTTCGTCGCCTTCGACCGGCCCGGCCATATTCCGCACGGAATCATGCTGCCGAGCGCCGACTTCTACAACGCCGACAAGACCTTCAAGTCGCCGGCAGAGATCAAGCGGATGCTCGACTACCTGGGCATCCGGCCCGAGCAGCAGATCTACACCTACTGCGGCGGCGGCATTGCGGCGAGCGTGCCCTTCTTCGCGCTGAAGTTCATGCTGAGCTACCCGAAGGTCAAGCTGTTCGAGGAGTCCGAACTCGGCTGGCTGCGCGACCAGCGCGGGCTGCCGTACTGGACCTACGACGCGCCATACCTGATGCGGCCGGCCAACTGGCTGCAGGGCTGGGGCGGCGGCATGCTGCGGCAGTTCGGGCTGGCGCAGGTCAGCATCGTCGACGTGCGGCCGGCCGAGGATTTCAAGCAGAGACATGTGCCGTTCGCGCGCAACGTGCCGGCCGATGTCTTCAGGAGCATGCTGCGGCAGCCGGCGAAACTGGCCGAAACGCTGGGCCAGGCGGGAATCAAGGCCACCGACGAGGCGGTCGTCGTTTCCGGGGCCGGGCTGACCCCCGAGGCCGCGCTGGCCTACCTGATGCTGGAGAGACTGGGCCACAGGAAGGTGTCGATCCTCATCGACTCGCTGGACACGTGGACCGGGCGCGGCTACCCGGTGGCCGGTCTGGCCGTCGGCGAGGCGAAAAAGGCGCCGCCGCCGGCGGCCGTGCCGACGAATTACCCAATGAATCTGCGCGAGGGCGTGCTGATCGCCGACGCAAAAAGCACGCAGGGGCTGTACCCGAAGGTGTTCGTCGCCGCGGGCAAGAACCTGCCGGCCCGCGCGCCCGAAGGCAAGCTCGTTCACGTGCCGTACACCGAACTGCTCAACGGCGACGGCACGGTCAAGCAGGCGAAGGATCTGTGGAACATCCTCGTCAAGGCCGGCGTGCCGAGATACGCCGAGATCGTCTGCATCGCCGACGATCCGGCCGAGGCAGCGGTGAACTACTTCATCCTGACGCTGA
The DNA here is from genome assembly GCA_041565015.1 of Burkholderiaceae bacterium. GTDB lineage: Bacteria > Pseudomonadota > Gammaproteobacteria > Burkholderiales > Burkholderiaceae_F > JADJWR01. The sequence continues at coordinate 1,822 of JBFGOX010000253.1, read as the reverse complement.
TGGGCTACCCGGACGTGAAGGTGCTGCACAGCTGACCGTCCGGTTCGCCGTCGCCGAGCGAACTGCCTCGGCCGCTGCGCACCGGCGTCCGCCCGGGTGCGGCGCGCGGGCCGGCGGTCGACGATCAGGAAGACAGTGAACTGCCGGATGGGCCACGCGCAGGCCCTATGATTCGCCCGGCACTTCCGTGCCATCGGGCGCGCAGCACCGGATGGCGCCGTCACGGCCGCAGCAGGCGGCGTCTTCCATCATGGATCTTCTCCTCGCCCAGTTCCTCACCGGCCTGGCCTATGCCTCGACGCTGTTTCTCGTAGCCGCCGGGCTGACGATCATCTTCGGCGTCACGCGGGTGGTGAACTTCGCGCACGGCTCGCTGTACATGCTCGGCGCCTATCTCGCCTACACGATCACCGCCCGGCTGGCGGAGACGCCGCTCGGCTTCTTCGGCGGACTGCTGCTGGCGGCAGGTGCGGTGGCAATCGTCGGCGTGCTGATCGAAGTGCTGATCCTGCGCCGGATCTACGAGTCGCCGGAAATCTTCCAGCTGCTGGCCACCTTCGGCGTGGTGCTGATCGTGCAGGACCTGACGCTGTGGCTGTGGGGGCCTGAAGACCTGTTCGCGCCGCGCGCGCCGGGGCTGGCCGGCGCGGTCGAGATCGCCGGTGCGTTCGTGCCGCAGTACACGCTGTTCCTGCTCGCCGCCGGGCCGCTGGTGTTCGCCGCCCTTTGGTGGGCGTTCCGGCGCACGCGCTGGGGCATCGACGTGCGCGCGGCGACCAGCGACGGGCTGATGGCCGCCGCGCTCGGCGTCAACCGCAGACTGCTCTTCACGTCGGTGTTCGCGCTCGGCGCCTTCCTCGCCGGGCTGGCCGGCGCGCTGCAGATTCCGCGCGAGTCGATCACGCTGCAGATGGACCTGGCGGTGATCGTCGAGGCGTTCGTCGTCGTGGTCGTCGGCGGGCTCGGCTCGATTGGCGGCGCCTTTCTTGCCTCGCTGCTGCTCGGGCTGCTGCACGCATTCGGCGTGCTGTGGCTGCCGAAATCGGCGCTGGTGCTGGCCTTCGTCGCCATGGCCGTCGTGCTGATCGTGCGGCCGTATGGGCTGCTCGGCCGTGCCGAGGTGCTGGGCCACACGCGGTTGCCGGCGCATGCGCCTTACCGGCCGGCTGGCGGCGCGCTGAAGCTGGCGGCGGCGTTGCTGCTTGCGGTGGCGGCGAGTGCGCCGCTGTGGGCCGGCGACTACACGCTGGTCATCCTCACCGAGATGGCGATCCTCGCCGTGGTGGCGTCGAGCCTGCACTTCTTCATGAGCCACGGCGGCGTCACTTCGTTCGGCCACGCCGCGTTCTTCGGGCTCGGCGCCTATGGCGCAGCGCTGGCGGTGAAGTTCGCCGCCGCCCCGTTCGCGCTCAACCTGCTGCTCGGCCCGCTGCTGGCCGGTGCCGCCGCGCTGGCGGCCGGCTGGTTCGTGCTGCGCGCGCAGGGCGTGTACGCGGCGATGCTGACGCTGGCCTTCGCGCAGATCCTGTGGTCGGTGGCCACGCAATGGATCGCGGTGACCGGCGGCGACAACGGCATCCTCGGCGTCTGGCCGCCGGCCGCGGTCGCCGGGCGCGCCGCGTACTACTGGCTGACGCTGGCGCTGGCGGCCGCCAGCCTTCTTCTGGCGCGGCGCGCGGCGGTCTCGCCTTTCGGCTACGCGCTGCGCGCGGCGCGCGATGCGCCGTTGCGCGCCGAGGCCAGCGGCATTCACGTCGGCCATACCCGGTGGGCCGCGTTCGCGCTTGGTGGGCTGTTTGCCGGGCTCGCCGGCGTGCTGTTC
>JBFGOX010000252.1:0-5085 GCA_041565015.1 Burkholderiaceae bacterium | reverse complement strand
GCGCTTCAGGGAAATGAAGGAGACCGGACAGCTGGCCAGCAGCGTTGACGCGGCGGCGCGTGTGCTCGCTTATCTTGCCCGGCCAGATTTCGGCGCCAACCCGGTCGCCGACGTGCGCGACACCTGACCAAGGTAACAAGAAGATGAACGAACCCGAACGGCCAGCGCCGCAGGACGAAAACCAGATCATCGTCGAGCGGCGCGCCAAGCTCGCCAGGCTGCGCGAGCGCGGGCCCGCCTTTCCCAACGACTTCACGCGCACGCACCACGCCGGCGACCTGCAGGCGAAGTACGGCGCGCTCGACCGCGACGAACTCGCGCAGGCCAACGTCGAGGTAAAACTCGCCGGCCGCATGATGCTCAAGCGGGTGATGGGCAAGGCGAGCTTCGCCACGGTGGCCGACGGCTCGGGCCGCATCCAGTTCTACGTCACGCCGGAGGACATCGGCGCCGAGCTCTACGAGGCGTTCAAGCACTGGGACATCGGCGACATCGTCGCCGCCGAAGGAATGCTGTTCAAGACGCAGAAGGGCGAACTGTCGATCCGGTGCCGGCGGCTGCGCCTGCTGGTCAAATCGCTGCGACCGCTGCCGGACAAGTTCCACGGGCTCGAGGACCGTGAGCTGCGCTATCGCCAGCGCTACGTCGACCTGATGATGAACGACGAGACGCGGCAGGCTTTCATGATCCGCAGCCGGGCCATTGCGGCGATGCGTGCCTTCATGGTCGAACAGGGTTTCCTCGAGGTCGAAACGCCGATGCTGCAGGTGATCCCCGGCGGCGCCGCGGCCAAGCCGTTTATCACCCACCACAACGCGCTCGACATCGACATGTTCCTGCGCATCGCGCCGGAGCTGTTCCTGAAAAGGCTGGTAGTCGGCGGCTTCGAGCGGGTGTTCGAGATCAATCGCAACTTCCGCAATGAAGGCCTGAGCCCGCGCCACAACCCCGAGTTCACGATGATGGAGTTCTACGCCGCGTACCACGAGGTGCGCTGGATGATGGACTTCACCGAGCTGCTGCTGCGCGAAACCGCGGTGCGCGCCACCGGCTCGGCCACCCTGACCTATCAAGGCGAGCAAATCGACCTGGCGCAACCGTTCGCGCGGTTGACGATCGTCGAGGCTGTAAAGGCGCACGCACCGCGCTATACCGATGCGCAGCTCGCCGACCGCGACTTCCTGCATGCGACGCTGCGTGCGATGGGCAGCACCCACGCCGACGAGGCCGGCCTCGGTGCGCTGCAACTGGCGTTGTTCGAAGAAGTCGCCGAATCGAAGCTGGTGCAGCCGACCTACATCATCGACTACCCGGTTGAAGTGTCACCGCTGGCGCGCGCCTCCGATACGCGGCCCGAGCTGACCGAGCGCTTCGAACTATTCATCGCCGGTCGCGAGATGGCCAACGGCTTCTCCGAGCTGAACGATCCCGAGGACCAGGCCGCGCGCTTCGCCGAGCAAGTCAAGGCGCGGCAGGCGGGCGACGAGGAAGCGATGTACTACGACGCCGACTACATCCGCGCGCTCGAATACGGCATGCCGCCCACCGCCGGCTGCGGCGTCGGCGTCGACCGTTTCATCATGCTGCTCACCGACGCGCCGAGCATCCGCGACGTGATCCTGTTTCCGCATCTGCGGCCCGAGGAGGGCGGTTGACCGACGCGACACGGCTGCGCGCGCTGCAGGCGCCGCTGCTGGCCCGCGCCCAGCAGCCCGCGCCGCGCGACTGGCTGCCGGTCGTGATGGCAGGCAGCGAGGTCGGCGTGGCCAGCCCCGAGATTGCGAGTTTTCTCGCTGCCGACACGCCGCACTTCACGCTGACCGACTACCGCCTGGTGCTGCTCGACGACGAACTCGATGCACGGCGGCGCTCGGCGCTGCTGCACGACTGTTCGCTGCGGCTGCGCGATGGTGGCCTGCTCACCGGCTGGCGCGACGAGCCGCTCGACGTGCGAGACGAGCCGGGCGCCGCACCACTGGCGACGATCGAGCGCGCCGCTTGCCGCACGCTCGGCATCACGACCACGGCCGTGCATCTGAACGCCTTCACCCCGGCCGGCGATTTGATCGTCGCCAGGCGCGCCGCACACAAGCAGATCGATCCGGGCCTGTGGGACAACTTGGTCGGAGGCATGGTGCCGGCAGGCGAAACCGAAACGCAGGCGCTGGCGCGCGAGGCGCAGGAGGAAGCCGGCCTCGATCTGGCGCCGCTGGCGCTGGTCCGCGGTGGCCGCGTGCACGTGACGCGACGCGTGCCGGAGGGTTTCCAGTCGGAAATCGTGCAGGTGTTCGATGTGGTGCTGCCCGACGGTCTCGAACTCGCCAACCGCGACGGCGAGGTGGCCACGATCGAGCGTCGCCCGGTCGATTCGGTGATCGAGGCGATCGAGCGCGGCGAGTTCACGCTCGAATCCGCGCTGGTCACACTCGATGCCCTCCTGCGCCGCGCCGGCGGGCAAGACTGAGCCTGAGCAGCGACGCGATGGACCCGGTCGTCCTGTTCTTCCTCCTGGGCCTGATCGCGCGGATCGCCCAGAGCGACCTGCGGCTGCCCGAAGCGCTGTACGAGGCGCTGGCGATCTACCTGCTGTTGGCCATCGGGCTGAAAGGCGGCGTGCAACTGGCACAGCAGCCGCTGGCCACCGTGGCGCCGCAGGCGCTCGCCTCGATCGCGCTGGGCGCGGCGATTCCGCTGCTGCTGTTCCCGCTGCTGCGCGGCCTCGGCCGGATGTCACGCGCCGACGCGGCATCGATCGCCGCCCACTACGGTTCGGTCTCGGTGGTGACGTTCGCGGTGGCGACAACCTTTCTGGCCACGCACGGCATCGACGCCGAAAGCTACATGGCGCTGATCGTCGCGCTGATGGAAGCGCCGGGGATCGTCGTCGGCATCGCACTGGCGCGCCTGGGCGCAGCCCAGCGCGTCGCGTGGGGCGCGTTGGCGCACGAGGTTCTGTTCGGCAAGAGCGTGCTGCTGCTGCTCGGCGGCCTGGCGATCGGCGCGCTCGTCGGGCCCGCGGGCATCGGGCCGATCGCGCCGCTGTTCACCGATCTGTTCAAGGGCGTGCTGGCGTTGTTCCTGCTCGAGATGGGGCTGGTCGCCGGCGGCCGGCTCGGCGACCTGAAGCGCGCCGGTGCCTTCCTGCTCGCTTTCGGCATCGGCGCGCCGCTGGCGCTGGGCATGGTCGGCGCCCTGGTCGGACATGCGGTCGGGCTGTCGACCGGTGGCAGCGCCCTGCTCGCCACGCTTGCGGCAAGCGCCTCCTACATCGCCGCACCGACGGCAATACGCATCGCGGTGCCGGAAGCGAATCCGGCGCTGTCGATCGGCGTCGCGCTCGGCGTCACCTTCCCGTTCAACATCTTCGTCGGTATTCCGGTTTACTTTCAGTACGCACGCTGGATCGGAGGCTCGCCGTGACGACGCACGCCAAGAAGCTGCTGGTCATCATCACTGAGGCGGCGCTGGAGAAAAGCCTCGTTCGCGATGCGCGCAGTCTCGGCGCGCACGGCTACACGATCACCGAGGTGCGTGGCGGTGGCGAACGCGGCGAGCGCGAGGCGCAGTGGGAAGCCGACCGCTCGATCGAGATGAAGGTGATCTGCGACGCCGCCGTGGCCGAACGCCTGGCGCAGAAGATCCTTGCGCAGTATGCGTCGAACTATGCGGTGACGATCTTCACCGCCGACGTCGGCGTGTTCCGGCCACAGAAGTTCTGATAGCCGCCTGCCGGATTCCGGTCAGGCAGCCTCGTCGATCCAGGCCATCTGGATCGCCTCTAGGATTTTCTCCCCGCAGTGCTTGGGGTCGTCGTCGAAGCCCGGCAGTTCGAGCACCCACTGGCGCAGGTCGGTGAAGCGGACCGTCTTCGGGTCGACGTCGGGGAATTTTTCCGCCAGCGAGATGGCGATTTCCAGCGAATCGATCCACTTCATTGTTTCTGTCCTTCCTTGACCTGGTTGATCGAGTACTTGGGAATCTCGATCACCAGTGGCGTGTCCTTGACGATCGCCTGGCACGACAGCCTCGACAGCCGTGTCAGTCCCCATGCCTGGTCGAGCATGTCGTCTTCGTCCTCGTCGCTCGCATCGAGCGAGTCAAAGCCTTCGCGCACGATCACGTGACAGGTCGTGCAGGCGCAGGAAAGCTCGCAGGCGTGCTCGATCTCGATGTCGTGATCGAGCAGGCTGCGGCAGATGCTTTTGCCCGGCTCGGCCTCGATCTCGGCGCCCGCTGGGCAAATCTCCTCGTGCGGCAATACGGTGATGCGCGTCATCGCCAACTACTTCGTCATCACGTCATCGATACGCCGACCGGCGAGCGCGGCGCGGATGCTGCGATCCATTCGACGGGCGGCGAATTCCTCGGTTCCGCGCGCCAGGTCTTCGACCGCCGCCTTCAGCGCCGCCGCATCGCCGGCTTCGGCGCGGGCGACCAGTTCGGTCATCAGCGCGGCGATCGCCGCGAACTCCGCTTCGTCGAGTAGATCGCGATCGACCGCCAGCGCGTGCTGCGTCGCCTCGAGCAGGCGCTGCGCCTCGACCTGCTGCTCGCGCAGCGCGCGTGCCTGCAAGTCGACCTCGGCCGCGCCGATCGAATCGGCCAGCATGCGGGTGATGTCGTCGTCATGCAGCCCGTACGACGGCTTGACGCTGACCGACGCCTCGACGCCGCTGGTCGTCTCCCGCGCCGAGACCGACAGCAGCCCGTCGGCATCGACCTGGAAGGTGACGCGGATCCGCGCGGCGCCGGCGGCCATCGGCGGAATGCCGCGCAGTTCGAAGCGGGCCAGCGAGCGACAGTCGTCGACCAGTTCACGCTCGCCTTGCACGATATGGATCGCCATCGCCGTCTGGCCGTCCTTGAACGTGGTGAACTCCTGCGCGCGGACGATCGGAATCGTCGAGTTGCGGGCGACGATCTTCTCGACCAGCCCGCCCATCGTTTCCAGCCCGAGCGACAGCGGGATCACGTCGAGCAGCAGCCAGTCGTCGTTGGTCGAGCGGTTGCCGGCGAGCACATTGGCCTGCATCGCGGCGCCGACGGCGACGACCTGGTCCGGATCGATATCGGCCAGGGGCTCGG
>JBFGOX010000251.1:0-5091 GCA_041565015.1 Burkholderiaceae bacterium | reverse complement strand
GGGTGTTTTCGTGGGGACAGTGCCGGCTGCTGCTGCCCGGCTGGTTCGGTTTCGGCAGCGGCATCGACGGCTTTCTGAAGGCCGGCGCCACCGCCACGGCGCGCAAGGCGCGTGGTCAACTGCTGCGGCGGATGCTCACTGATTGGCCGTTCTTCCGCGCGCTGACCTCGAACATGGAAATGGTGCTGGCCAAAACCGACATGGGCATCGCCAGCCGTTACGCGCAACTGGCGTCCGACCGCAGGCGCGGGGCCGCGATCTTCGCGGCGATCCAGACCGAATGGAAACTGACCGTCAAGCACTGGCTGGCGATCAGTGGCCAGAAAAGCCTGCTCGAAGCCAGCCCGGAACTGGCACGCACCCTGCGAAACCGCATGCCCTATCTGGACCCGCTGAACCACCTGCAGGTCGAACTGATCAAGCGCCACCGCGAAGGCAAGACCGACGAACGCGGCAAGCGCGGCATCCACCTGACAATCAACGGCATCTCGGCCGGCCTGCGCAACACCGGATGAACCGATGGCACTGCTCGATCCCCTTCCTTACGAAGCGTCGCCCGAACTGGCGCCGTACTTCGACTTCTTCCTGACCACGCTGGGCTTCGTGCCCAACAGCGTCCTGACGATGCAACGCAAGCCGAAGGTCGTGCAGGCCTTCGCGCAACTGAACGCCGCCGTGATGGACCCGGCCGGCAAGGTCGATCCGGGTTTCCGGCGCCTGCTCGGCCACATGGCCAGCCGCGCAGCGGGCTGCCGCTACTGCATGGCGCACACCGTGCTCGGCGCGCGCAATTTCGGCATCAGCGAGGACAAGCTCGCCGCGTTGTGGGACTACGCCAGCAGTCCGCTGTACTCGGAGGCCGAGCGTGCGGCGCTCGACTTCGCGCGTGCCGCCGCCGCCGTGCCGAACGCGGTCGACGAGGCACTCAGCGAACGGCTGAAGCGGCACTGGAGCGACGAACAGATCGCCGAAATGCTCGCTGTCGTCGCGCTGTTCGGGTTTCTCAACCGCTGGAACGACACGATGGGCACGCCGCTGGAAGCGCCGGCGCAGGAACTCGCGCGGCAGCACCTGGCGCAATACGGCTGGTCGGCCGGAAAACATGGCCGCTGAGCCCGGGAATGCGGCGAACCGCGCCGGCGATTGACGGTCCACCGCGTTAGGCGGCGCGCCCCCCGACGCTTCGTAATGTGCAATCTGCAGTCGGCAGGGCGCGACGAGCGCTGTAAATTGGACTTCCGAGACGTCGACACGCCGTCGACGTCGCGCAGAGCCATCAAGGCGCATCGATGTCCACGGTCGTTCCAGTCGAACTGCTGCAGCCGCCAGCGCCGCTGACGACGGTGGCCGGTGCGCCGCTCGGACCCTTCGCGCTGGGCGAGTCGCCGACATGGGACGCGAAGACCAACCGCTTGTGGTGGGTGGACATCGAAGGCAAGGCGCTGCACGCGCTCGATTGCGATGTCGGCGCCGATGCCATGCTCTCGCCGCGTGCGCATCGGCGGTTCGACTTTGAGCAGAAGGTCTGCGCGGTCGGCCTGACGCGCTCAGGCCGCTTGGTGCTGGCGCTTGCCGACGGCGTGTATTTCTTCACGCCCGAGGCGGGCAGGCTCGACCTTCTGGCGCGCCCGGAACTCGACCGGCCGGACCATCGACTGAACGACGGCAAGGTCGGCCCCGACGGCGCATTCTGGGTCGGCTCGATCGAGGAAACGCCCGAACGCGCACCGGTCGGCAGCCTGTATCGAATCAGCGCCGACGGCCGCTGCCGCCGCATCAGCACCGGCTATCGCGTCTCCAACGGGCTGGCCTGGTCGGCGAACGGCCGCGCGATGTTCCACGCCGACTCACGCGGACCAACGATCGACCGCTGGGACTTCGATCCGAGCACGGGCATCGTCGGCAGCCGCAACGCAATCCGCACGCTGACCGAGAGGCTCGGCCGACCCGACGGTGGCGCCTGCGATGTGGCCGGCGGCTACTGGAGCGCCGGCGTCAGCGCGGCCTGCCTGAACCGCTTCGACTTCGACGGCCAGTTGATCCAGCGGATCGAGTTGCCGGTGCCGAGGCCGACGATGCCCTGTTTTGCCGGGCCGGATCTGCAGACGATGTTCATCACCAGCGCGAAGCACGGCCTCGATGCGGCCGCGCTGGCCCAGTATCCGGACGCCGGCCGTTTGCTGCTGTTGCGGGTGGCCGTCGCCGGCGTGCCGGTGCAGCGCTTCGCCGACGCTGCCGTCAGCCAAGCGCCGTCGATTTGACCTGAGGCCACTGGCGCCGGGAGATCGGCAGCCGGTCCGGCAGTTCCTTCAACAGGACTTCCCAGTGTCCCTCGCCGCCCTCGCCTTCGCTGTCGACGCCGCCGCGCACGCGCTCGAAGGCGCGGATCGACCTGCGCGCCACCAGCGTGTTGCGATGGATGCGCACGAAGCGCGGACCGAATTCCTCCTCCAGCGAGGTCAGAGATTCCTCGGTCAGGTGCTCGCGCTGCGGCGTGCGGATCGTGACGTACTTCAGTTCGGCGCGCAGAAAGACGATCTCGTCGACCGGCACCAGCGACATGCGGCCACGTTCCGAGATGGTCAGGTGCGTGCGTTGCGTGCCGAGTGCGCGTGCGACTTCCTGCAGCCGCGGTTCGTTCTGCACCAGCCGTTGCGCCCGTGCCAGCGATGCGGCAAGCCGTTCGGCGCGAACCGGCTTGAGCAGATAGTCGAGCGCGCGCACCTCGAAGGCCTCCAGCGCGTGCTCATCGAAGGCAGTCACGAAGATCACTGCCGGCGGATTCTCGCGCGCGGCCAGGTGCCGCGCCACTTCGATTCCGTTCATTCCCGGCATCGAAATGTCGAGCAGGACGATGTCCGGCGCGTCGCGGTCGACCGCCTCGAGGGCTGCCGCGCCGCTGTCGACGGCGCCGACCACTTGCGACGGAAACTGGGCGCCAATTTCGGCCAGCAGCTGCTGCATGCGCAACCGCGCCGGCGGCTCGTCGTCAACGATCAGTATTTTCGTTGTCATTCGGTCGCTCGCTTTTCAACGGGAATCGTCATCGTCAGTTCGAAACGGTCGTGGCGCACGCGCGTGGCGAGCTCCCCTTCGAGATCGTAGATCAAAGCCAGCCGGCCACGAATATTGGCCAGCCCGATCTGGTTGCCCTCGCGCTGCAGCGGATCCTTGGCCACCGGATTGCTGACGAACATCTCCAGCCGGAATCCCAGCTGGCGGACGCGCACGATGATCCGGCAATCGCCGGCCTGCCGCTCCGCTCCATAACGAACGGCATTTTCGATGATCGGCTGCAGCAGCAGCTGCGGTACCCGTGCCCGCGGGTGCACGGCACCGATGTCCCAGTCGACCTGCAACCGGTCGCCCAGCCGCGTCTGCTCGATCTCGACATACCGGCGGCATAGGTCGAGTTCCTGTTCCAGCGGCACCAGCCGGCGAACGTCGCCCATCACCGCCCGAAACAGCTCGGCAACCCCCTCGAGCATCCGCTCGGCGCGCGGTGGATCCGAGCGAACCACCGCGATCACGGCGTTCAGGCTGTTGAAGAAGAAGTGCGGCCGGATGCGCGACTGCAGCGCCTGGAAACGTGCCTCGGTGACCGTTGGCGAGAATGCGCGCCCGCGAAGCTCGAAGTAATGCTGCGCGGCCACGCCGAGGCCCAGCGCCACCACCAGGGCCGACCCGCTCGGGCCAGCCGAAAGGTCCGGGCCGACCGGCCCGGTCAGCCACAGCGCCACCGCCGTGCAGGCCACCGGCGCGAGCCAGCCCAGCGCGCGTTGGCCGGCCAGCGGCAACGGCGGCAGGAAGCGCCGCAGCCCGCACCAGGCGAGCAAGGTCATCAGCAGAGCGGGCTCGAGAACCGCGGAAAGCTCGACGAATCGGGCGGCTGCCACTCGCCAGTTGGCATGGCTGGCCAGAACCGCGAGCGCCACCACGACATTGGTGCCGACCGCCACGCGCAACACCACGCCCATGTTGCAGCCGTCCGGCACGACCCGCAACGGCATCGGCGCCGCCGTCTCCTCGCGGCTCAGCGCCGCCACGTGGGCCGGCGGTTTCTTCACCGCCGGGCCGCGAGCCGGCCAGTGGGCCGTCGGCGCCGGACGCAGGCCGACAAGCTCTTACACTGCCGAAAGCGTGACGTACCCCGCAAAAGGACTCCTCCGTGCCGACGCGCGGGCCAGCGGTGTGCCGCGCCAGTGCCCGAACAACCGCGCCGCGATTATGTCAGCACACTCCTCTTCCCTCGATCAGAAACACAGCGGCTGGTCGGGCCGCTTCAGCGAACCGGTGGCCGACTTCGTGCTTCGCTATACGGCCAGTGTCGGCTTCGACCGCCGACTGGCGCTCGCCGACATCGACGGATCGCTCGCGCACGCGGCGATGCTGGCGCAGGTCGGCGTGCTGTCCGCCGAGGATCTCGCTGACATCGAGCACGGCATGGCGTCGATCCGCGGTGAGATCGAGCGCGGCGAATTCAACTGGCGGCTGGCGCTCGAGGACGTGCACCTGAACATCGAGCGCCGGCTGACCGAGCTGATCGGCGATGCAGGTAAGCGGCTGCACACCGGCCGCTCGCGCAACGACCAGGTTGCCACCGACGTGCGCCTGTGGCTGCGCGGCGAGATCGACGCCATCCTCATGGCCCTGACCCAGGTGCAGCGCGCGCTCGTTGGCCAGGCCGAGCAGCATGCGGACACGGTAATGCCCGGATTCACCCACCTGCAGGTTGCGCAGCCGGTGACCTTCGGCCATCACCTGCTCGCCTACGTCGAGATGTTCGCCCGCGACCGCGAGCGGCTGCTCGATGCGCGCCGGCGTGTGAACCGGCTGCCCCTCGGTGCTGCCGCACTTGCGGGAACGACCTTTCCGGTCGACCGGCAGTTCGTCGCCGAACGGCTCGGCTTCGAGAGCTTGTGCGAGAACTCGCTCGACGCGGTCAGCGATCGCGACTTCGCCATTGAATTCAGCGCTGCCGCTTCGATCTGCATGATGCATGTGTCGCGAATGGCCGAGGAACTGGTGCTGTGGATGAGCCCGCGCTTCGGCTTCGTCCGCCTGCCGGATCGCTTCACCACCGGCTCGTCG
>JBFGOX010000250.1:0-5096 GCA_041565015.1 Burkholderiaceae bacterium | reverse complement strand
GCGCCGGGGCCGGCGTTCGACTGCTTGAGCGAAGAAAAAGGCAGCCGCCATGGCCGCTACACTGCCTGCTGAACAAGAACTGACTCGCCAGAGCGCCATGCCGCACGGTCAGGTGCCTTCGCAGCGGATCATCAGTCCGGTCGGCGACCGCATATTCGCCGGCCTGGCCCGTGGTGCTGCCGTCCTGACGCTGCTGCTGCTGGCAGGCATCATCGTCTCGCTGTTCGTCGGCGCGTGGCCGTCGATTCGGCACAATGGTCTGGCCTTCCTGTGGACCGCCACTTGGGATCCGGTCGAGGAAAACTTCGGCGGCCTGGTGATGATCTACGGCACGCTGATGACCTCAGCGATCGCCTTGCTGATCGCTGTGCCGGTGAGCTTCGGCATTGCGCTGTTCCTGACCGAACTGTCGCCGAAGTGGCTGAAGCGGCCGCTCGGCACGGCCATCGAGCTGCTGGCCGCTATCCCCAGCATCGTCTACGGCATGTGGGGCCTGCTGGTCTTCGCTCCGATTCTGGCCACCTACGTTCAGCAGCCGCTGCAACGCTGGTTCGGTGAGTTCCCGCTGCTCGGCGAGCTGTTTTCGGGCGCGCCGGTCGGCATCGGCCTGCTGTCGGCCGGCATCATCCTGGCCATCATGATCATTCCGTTCATCGCCGCGGTGATGCGCGACGTCTTCGAGGTAACGCCGGCACTACTGAAGGAATCGGCCTACGGGTTGGGCTCGACGACCTGGGAGGTGGTCTGGAAGGTTGTGCTGCCGTATACGAAGGCCGGTGTGGTCGGCGGGATCATGCTCGGCCTTGGACGAGCGCTCGGCGAGACGATGGCGGTCACATTCGTGATCGGCAATTTCAACCAGCTCGACGGCCTGTCGCTGTTCGCGGCCGCCAACTCGATCACCTCCGCACTGGCCAACGAATTTGCCGAGGCGACGACCGGCCTGCATCAGTCCTCGCTGATCTATCTCGGGCTGGTGCTGTTTCTGATCACCTCGATCGTGCTGGCATTGTCGAAGATCATGCTGATACGCATGAGTCGCGCCGAGGGAGCCCGCGGATGAGCGCGATTGCACGCAGCAGCGCCAGCGAACGGCGTTTGCCGATGCATCGCAAGCGCAAGGCCATCAACGCCGTTGCGCTGGCACTGTCGTTGCTGGCGATGGCTTTCGGCCTGTTCTGGCTGATCTGGATCCTGTTCGAGGTCGTCTATCTCGGCGTCAGCGGGCTGTCGCTGTCGCTGTTCACGCAGTCCACGCCGCCGCCGAACGTCGAGGGCGGCGGACTGGCCAATGCCATCGTCGGCTCCCTGATGATGGTGCTGGCGGCCACCGCGCTCGGAACGCCGGTCGGCATCTTCGCCGGCATCTTTCTGGCGGAATATGGCAGAAGCGGCTGGCTGGCGCCGATAACGCGGTTCATCAACGACATCCTGCTGTCGGCGCCGTCGATTGTCATCGGCCTGTTCATCTACGCGGTGGTAGTGGCGCCGATGCGATCGTTTTCCGGTTATGCCGGCATCCTCGCGCTGGCGTTGATTGTCATTCCGGTCGTTGTGCGCACTACCGAGAACATGCTGAATCTGGTGCCGCATTCGTTGCGTGAGGCGGCCTTCGCGCTGGGCACGCCGAAGTGGGTGGTCATCCGCAGCGTGACGCTGCGCGCGTCGATGGCGGGGGTCATCACCGGTGTGCTGTTGGCGCTTGCACGCATTGCCGGCGAGACGGCGCCGCTGCTGTTCACGGCGCTGAACAACCAGTTCTTCAGCGCCGATCTGGGCGAACCCATGGCGAACCTGCCGGTCAACATCTTCCTGATGGCGATGAGCCCGTTTGCCAACTGGCAAACGCTCGCGTGGGCCGGCGTATTTCTGATCACCGTCGGCGTGCTGCTGCTGAATATTCTCGCGCGCACGCTGTTTGGAAAGAAGCACTGACGAAAGGAACCGGCAATGGATGCGAGATCCGGCGCGAATACGGTCAAGGCGCAGGGGCGGGCCAAGGTCAAGGTCAGCAACCTGAACTTCTTCTACGGCAAGTTCCAGGCGATCAAGAACGTCAACCTGGAAATCGCCGAAAAGAAAGTCACGGCCTTCATCGGGCCGTCCGGCTGCGGCAAGTCGACCTTGCTGCGCATCTTTAACCGCATGTTCGAGCTCTACCCCGAGCAGCGGGCCGAGGGGCAGGTTCTGATGGACGGCGAAGACATCCTGACCAGCAAGGAGGATGTTTCGTTGATCCGCGCCAAGATCGGCATGATCTTCCAGAAGCCGACGCCGTTTCCGATGTCGATCTACGACAACATCGCTTTCGGCGTGCGGCTGTTCGAAAGAATTAGTCGTGCCGAGATGGACGAGCGCGTCGAATGGGCGCTGCGCAAGGCGGCGGTGTGGGGCGAAGTCAAGGACAAGCTGGCGCAGAGCGGCACGAGTTTGTCGGGCGGGCAGCAGCAGCGGCTGTGCATTGCGCGCGGCATTGCCGTCAAGCCCGAGGTGATCCTGTTCGACGAGCCTTGCTCGGCCTTGGACCCGATATCGACCGCCAAGATCGAGGAACTGATCGAGGAACTGAAGGCCGATTACACGGTGGCGATCGTCACGCACAACATGCAGCAGGCGGCACGGGTCAGCGACTACACCGCGTACATGTATCTCGGCGAGCTGATGGAATTCGGCGAGACGGACCAGATCTTCATCAAGCCAAGACGCAAGGAAACGGAGGACTACATTACCGGCCGCTTCGGCTAGCGGCGGCCATGGCGCGGCGAAAAGAAGTGTGATTGCAGCGCGGCTCAGGATATCGGCGCGTGCGCCGGCAAGTGGCATTTGCCGCGGCTTCGGCGCAAGCTAGAGTCATTCAGCGCTGAGCCGATGAAGGCTCGCGCGGTGCAGTTATGGAGTAGGCCATGTTTACTGGTGATCATTCGTCCAAGCAGTACGACGTCGAACTCGAGCAGATGAGGTCCCAAATCCTGCAGATGGGCGGACTCGTCGAGTCGCAGCTGAAGCTGGCGATGGAAGCGTTCGACAACACCGATGTGGACAAGGCGGACGCGGCAATCGCCAACGACCGGCGCGTCAACGACCTGCAGATCGACCTGGACATGATGGTCAATCACCTGATTGCTCGCCGGCAACCGACGGCAGGGGACCTGCGCATGATCATGGGCGTGGCCAAGGCGATCACCGACCTGGAGCGAATCGGCGACGAAGCAAGCAAGGTTGCGCGCGCGGCCAAATGGCTGAAGGAGAAGAACAGCGGTTTTCGCCTGCATCGCATTCCGGATCTGCGACAGTCGGGAGAGATCGCCGCGGCGATGCTGCATCGTTCACTGTACGCCTTTGCACGGCTCGACGGGCACGCGGCGGCATCGATCATTCGCGACGATGCGGGCATCGACGACCGCTTTCGCGCCACGCTGCGACAGCTGATCACGTACATGATGGAGGATCCGCGCTCGATCTCGGCCGCGATCGACACGATCTGGGCGGCCAAGGCGCTCGAGCGAATCGGCGACCACGCCAAGAACATCGCCGAGCATGTGATATTCATTGCGCACGGGGCCGATGTGCGGCACGCCTCCCCGGAGGCCATCGAGCGCGCAGTGGCGCAGCGGTGATCCGCAATGGCGGGCTCGATTCTGGTCGTCGAGGACGAGCCGGCCATCCAGGAACTGGTCTCGTTCAGTTGCAGCAGCAGCGGCTTCCGGGTCCGGCGCGCGGAGTCGGTGGGGGCGGCCCAGAACGCGATCCGCGAGGAGCTACCGGATCTGGTGATTCTCGACTGGATGCTGCCTGACCGCGCGGGCATCGAGCTGTTACGCGATCTGCGCGGCTCGGAGCGCACGCGCGGGCTGCCGATCATTCTGCTGACCGCGAAGAGCGCGGAAAGCGACCGGGTTGCCGGACTGGACGCCGGTGCTGACGACTACGTCGTCAAGCCTTTTTCCCCTCGCGAGCTCGTTTCGCGCGTGCGCGCGGTCTTTCGGCGACGCGCCCCCCAGCACAGCGGCGAAGTGCTTTCGTTCGGGCCTGTTGTCGTCGATTCGGCCCGGCACGAGGTTCGGGTAGAGGGCAGGTCCGTAAAGATGGGGCTGGCCGAGTTCAAGCTGCTGAAATTTCTGGTTGGCCACCCTGAACGGATTTTCACGCGCGCGCAGCTGCTCGACGGTGTCTGGGGCGATCACGTGTTCATCGAAGAGCGCACGGTCGATGTTCATGTGCTGAGGCTGCGCAAGGCGCTGGCGGCATTCGGCGCGCAGGACCTCGTCCAGACGGTGCGCGGCCTCGGGTACCGCTTGTCGGCACGGTCGGAACAGTAGACTCGGTGCCATGTTCGACGATCTGCGGCGCAGGATCCGGGTCCTCCTGCCGGCCTTCGTCCGCGTGGCCGTCATCGGCACGGCGTCGTTGGCGGTCGGCGCCGCGTTCGGCACCAAGGCCGGCTTGTGGACGGCGCTGATTGCGGTCGGCCTTCTTTTCGCCGTGCACCTGTATTACCTGTCGCTGCTCGGTGTGTGGCTCGAGCAGCCGTCACTGTCGACGATCCCGGAAGGTTGGGGCAGCTGGTCCGAAATCTTCAACCGACTGCACAAGTTCCGTCGTGCAGGCGAACTGAACGCGCGGCGGCTGGAAGACAACGAGGCGCGTTTTCGGCGCACGATCAGCGCCCTGCGCGAGGGGATCGTGCTGGTCGACGGCGCGTTGCAGATCGACTGGTGCAATCCGGTCGCCGAGCAGCACTTCGGCATCCGGCTTCAGGCCGACCAGGGACTGCGCATCACTAACCTAGTGCGCGATCCCGCCTTCATTGCCTACCTGACGTCAACCTCTTTTGACGAGCCGTTGCTGTTCAGGCCGCTGGCCAGCCCCGGGCTGGCGCTGTCGGTGATGGTGATCGAGTTCGAGCCGACGCGCTCGATCATCATGTCGCGCGACGTGACGCAAAGCGAACGCGTCGATGCCATGCGCCGTGATTTCGTCGCCAACGTGTCGCACGAATTGCGCACGCCGCTGACAGTCGTCAACGGCTTTCTCGAAACGCTGCTCGATGCGCAGCCACCGCTCGAGGGCCCGCGGCAGCGCCATCTGCTGCTGAT
>JBFGOX010000249.1:0-5107 GCA_041565015.1 Burkholderiaceae bacterium | reverse complement strand
TGCGTTGGCGTTTGCTCCCGGCGCGTTGAACACCGGCACGCCGCGCCGCGACATGTCGGCGACCGGGAGGTTGTTGGTACCGGCGCCGGCGCGGCCGATCGCCTTGACGCTTTCCGGAATCGCCATTGCGCGCATGTCGTGCGAGCGCACCAGGATCGCGTCCGGATGTTCGGCATGCTTGCCGCTTGCATAGCGCTCGAGCGGCAGCCGTTCCAGCCCGTGGCTGGAGATGTTGTTCAGCAGCAGAATCTGATACTTCTTCATGGCAGCTGTTTCCCGCCTAGCCGTGGCTGCGCTCGAACTCGCGCATGTAGTCGACGAGCACCTGCACGCCTTCGATCGGCATCGCGTTGTAGATGGATGCGCGCATGCCGCCGACGGAACGGTGCCCCTTCAACTGAAGCAGGCCGCGCGCCTGCGCGCCCTTGAGAAAAGCGCCATCGAGCGATTCGTCGCGCAGCTTGAAAGGGATATTCATCCGCGACCGATCTTCCTTGCGCACCGGGTTGAAGTAGAAGCCGGTGCTGTCGAGGTAGTCGTACAGCAGCTTGGCCTTGGCGATGTTTCTCTGCTCGATGCCCTTCAGCCCGCCCTGCGCCAGCAGCCACTCGAACACCAGCCCGGCGATATAGACGGAATAGGTCGGCGGCGTGTTCAGCATCGAGTCGGCCTCGGCCTGCTCCTTCCAGTGAAACGCGCTCGGCGTGATCGGCAGCGCGCGGTCGAGCAGGTCCTTGCGCACGATCACCAGCGTCAGGCCGGCCGGGCCGGCATTCTTCTGTGCGCCGGCGTAGATCACGCCGTACTTCGGCACGTCGACGGGGCGGGAAAGGATGTGCGAGGACATGTCGGCCACCAGCGGCACGCTGCCCACGTCCGGCGTCCAGTGATACTCGACGCCGCCGATCGTCTCGTTGGTGCACACATGAACGTAGGCGGCGTCGGGCGACAGCTTCCAGGACTCGCGCGCCGGCACGTAGCTGAAGTTCTTGTCTTCGCTCGTGGCCGCGATGTTGACCTGCGCGTACTTCTTCGCCTCCTTGATCGTCTTCTTGGACCATTCGCCGGTATTGACGAAGTCGATGACCTTTCTGTCTCCGAGCAGGTTCATCGGCACGAACGCGTTCTCGCCGACCGCGCCGCCCTGCAGGAACAGCACCTCGTAGTCGTCGCCGATCGAAAGCAGGCCGCGCACGTCGGCCTCGGCCTTCTCCGCGATCGCGATGAACTCGGGCCCGCGATGGCTCATTTCCATCACCGACATGCCGCTGCCATGCCAGTCGAGCATCTCGGCGGCGGCACGTTGCAGGACTTCCTTTGGCAGCACCGCGGGTCCGGCGCTGAAATTGAACACTTGCATGGCGAATTCCGATCTGATGGGGAAACGTTGGTCTCGCCGACGCGGACGAACCGGCGCGCACTTTACCGCAGAGTTAAAGGCGTCGTCGGCAGGCCGGGCCGGCTCGCGCCCCGTGTCTTCACGCCTTCAGACCGGATGCGCGCGGTCGTGCGATCAAGACCCAGTCTCGTTCCGCCGTGAGTCATCGCGCCGGCGCAGGAAGATCAGGCCGTCCGGTTCAGGTGCGGCATCGCCTGGCCGCGATAAGGCATGCCGACGAACTCGCACAGCTTCTTCATCGCATCGTCGTGGCTCACATTCAGGACGAGCAGGTCGTCCGGCCGGTGCCGAAAGTATTCGGTCACGTTGCGATTGTGATCGAGGTAGCTCGCGATGTAGGTGTCCCGGTTGTACAACAGGCTTTCGTCGTCGCCGTAGCTCAGCACGAACGCATCCCACAGGAAGCCCTTGTAGCGGTACTCGAACGCGCGCAGGTCGTCTGCCGTCGGCAGGCGCCCTTTGTTGACGATCCTGGTGTGGAAGCGGACCAGCGACTCGAACCACTGTTCCGGGCTGTCGCGAACCGTGAGGATGAACTTGCTGCCCGGAAAGTTCGCGTCGACGGCCTGGAAGGTGAACGCGCCTGAGAACGGCACATCCTGGAATGCATCGGCGGTTCTGCACAGCGCGACGATCCGCGTGAAGTCGCGCTTGGCCCAATCGCCCTTCAGAATCTCGCCGCGCGCCTGCAGCCCCATTTTCAGCCCCAACGAATGCAGCGCCACTTCGATCGATGTCGTGCCCGTTTTGTTGCGGCCGACGCAGACGACTTTTCGTCCGCCCGGTTCGCCCACCATGGCCTTGCGCAGTTCGCCGAGATAGGCATCCGCTAGGCCACTGGCCTGCGCCTGCTCGATGATGGCCAACGCGTCTTCCCACAGGCCCATCGCGTAACGGCAGTTGGCGAGGCTACGCCAGCACTCCACGCTCCCGGGCGTGCTCTGCAGCGCGCGTTCGAGATAGGGCACGGCCTGCTGCAGCTTCCCGGACTGTGCGGTCAGGACGCCGAGATTGTGGTTGGCGACCGAATGCTCCGGATGCCTCGCCAGCACGGCCTGATACTGTTGTGCCGCCTCCTGAAGCCGGCCCGACTGGTGCAGCGACACCGCGGTATGAAGAATGTGTTCGATCGTCATTGCCTGCTTGAAAAGCGCGTCGCGCGGGGCCGATTCTCGCTCAGTGCGGGGTGCGCCCCGACCCCGGATCCAGCTGCCGCTCGCGCAGCCAGTCCGGATTGAACAGGCGCCTGAAGTACAGCCGCCCGCTGTCGCAAAGGATCGTGACGATGCGGTGCCCGGGGCCGAGGCTTCTCGCCACCTGCACCGCAGCGGCGACATTGATGCCGCTTGAGCCGCCGAGGAACAGACCCTCCTCGCGCAGCAGCCGGTAGACCATGCGCACGCAGGCCGGATCGTCGACGTTCACCGCGTCGTCGATCGGCGTGCCTTCGAGATTGGCCGTCACGCGCGTGGTCCCGATGCCCTCGGTGATCGAACTGCCTTCGGCCTTCAGTTCGCCGTGCTTGATCCAGTGGTACAGCGCGCTGCCCTGCGGATCGGCGAGCACGATGCGCACTTTCTCGCTCTGCGCCTTCAAGTGCCGCGCGACGCCGGCGAGCGTGCCGCCGGTGCCCACGGCACAGGTGAAGGCGTCGATACGCCCGCCGCTGTCGCGCCAGATCTCCGGGCCCGTCGTCTCGAGATGCGCCTGCCGGTTGGCCACGTTGTCGAACTGGTTGGCCCAGATCGCGTTCGGCAGTTCGGCGGCCAGCCGGCCGGCGATCTTTTGGTAATTATCGGCGTCGACGTACGGCTTCGGCGGCACCGGCCGGACCTCGGCGCCGAGCACGCGCAGCAGTTCCATCTTCTCCGGCGACTGGTTGTCCGGGATGACGATGATGCAGCGATAGCCGCGCTCGGCGCAGATGTGCGCCAGGCCGATGCCGGTGTTGCCGGCGGTGCCTTCGACCACGGTGCCGCCGGGCTTCAGGGCACCGCGCCTTTCGGCGTCGTCGACGATGTACAGCGCCGCGCGGTCCTTGACCGAACCGCCGGGATTCAAGAACTCGGCCTTGCCAAGAATCTCGCAGCCGGTCTCGGCGCTGAGCCCGTTCAGGCGAATGAGCGGCGTGTTGCCGACTGTGCCGTGAAAGCCGTGGGTGATCATGTGGGATCTCCGCGTCGCATTGCCCGAGCGTAAACAGTTCGAGTCTAGCGACCGCCAAGCCTTCGCTGCGGCATCCGGGCAAGCAGCATGCCGCGGCTCGGATCGAGGGCGCGTGTGGAGATGTAGTCGATCGCGCTCGACCGGTGGACGTTCGGTCGCGAGCCGGTGAAAATCCCTGCGTCGCCGAGATGCCGGAGTTCCTGCCGATGAATGCAAGACGCTTGCCCCTTGCCCTCGGGTGCCTGCTGGCGATAGCGTCCGCGGCCGAGGCTGCGACCCTCTATCTGTGCCGGGGCTACGGCGGTGGCGAGTTCTGGTCGTCAGACCACTGCCACAAGCGCAGCGCAAACATCGTGCGCATGGCCAACGTGCCGGATGGCATGCCTTTCGAACAACAGGTGCAGCTGGTTGCCGGGCAGCTGCGGAATACCGAGGCGCGCAACCGGCAAGACGACCTGGAACGCGATCGGCTGCAGCAGTGCGCGCAACTCAAAGCGGAGCGAGACCACATCTGGAGCCGCTACGGAAACTGGCAATTCCAGCAAGGCGACGTCATCGGCCAGGACCGTACACGGTGGAAAGTGATCGAGGCCGAACAGCGCCGGCTGAACTGCCAGCAACGGTGACCGTCGGCGTCCGCACGACCGGCATGCGCCCCGTGTGGATCGACCGTGTTCGTCCGGGCGCGTCCCTTATGCTCCGTGTGTCCCTTCGCAGTTCGGCGGTCTTCCCCGACCGGATATCGAAGAAAGGCGCGCCGGCGACCGGTTGTCGTCGGACCTCAAACGGACAGTGACGCGGCATGTATCGCGGCGAGCGCTTCAACAGCATCACGCACCTGGTCGGCGCCGCACTGGCAGTTGCCGGTGCAGCCGTGCTCATCGTGAGCGCGGCGCTGCAGGGCGATCCTTGGCGCATCGCCAGCTTCAGCGTCTTCGGTGCGATGCTGGTGCTGCTCTACATCGCCTCGACGCTGTACCACTCGCTGCAGCCGCCAGCGAAAGACGTGTTGCGCCGCTTCGACCACTCGGCGATCTTCCTGCTGATCGCCGGCACGTACACGCCGTTTGCGCTGGTCAGCTTGCGCGGCGCGCTGGGCTGGGCAATGCTCGCCGCCGTCTGGTCCGCGGCAGTCTATGGTATCTGGCGGGCCTGGCGGCGCAAGGACGATCGCGCGCACTCGGCGCTGCCCTTTGCAGCGATGGGCTGGCTGGGACTGGTCGCCGTCGTGCCGTTGCTCGACGCGATCGGCGCCGGCGGCATGCTGTGGCTTGGCCTGGGCGGCGTGCTCTACACGGCCGGCATCATCTTCTACGTCAACGATGAACGCTGGCGACACGCGCACGGCGTATGGCACCTGTTCGTGATCGGCGGCAGCGCCAGTCACTTCACGGCGGTGCTGTTCTTCGTCTGATCTTGCCGGGCGCCGGGAGGGGACGAAAACGCCCCGCCTCGGCTTGCGGCCCGCAGTTGCAGGAACTGAAGGAAATCCTTGCTGCCCCTGTCCTGGCCAACCTGTCCTGCGAATGAGTAGCGGGGGCG
>JBFGOX010000248.1:0-5157 GCA_041565015.1 Burkholderiaceae bacterium | reverse complement strand
GCCGATGCGCTGCTGGTGCCTGAGGAAGCGGTGGTTCCGCTCGGCGACGATTTCTTCGTCTTCCGCGTCGTCGCCGACAAGGCCGAACGGGTGCTTGTCAAGCTTGGCATTCGCCGTAACGCGCAGGTCGAATTGCTCGAGGGTGTGACGGCGGGCGACCTTATCGTCGTCTCGGGCCAGCTGCGCCTGGCGCGCGACGGAATGCCCGTGCGGGTGGTCGGCCGGGCGAAGTCGCCAGCGCCCGCCGCGGCGACACCGGGCAAGCCGCCCGCGAAATCGCCCGAGGCGGCGGCAATCAAGGGATAGCGGCTGCGGCCCGGGAGGCCCCATGAGCCTGTTCGAGATCTGCATCCGCCGTCCGGTGCTGGCCACCGTGCTGTCACTGCTGGTGGTGGTGATCGGCGCGATTTCGTACTCGCGGCTGGCGGTGCGCGAGTACCCGAAGATCGACGAGCCGGTGGTCAGCGTGCGGACCAACTATCCGGGCGCTTCGGCCGAGGTGGTCGAGTCGCAGATCACCAAGGTGCTGGAGGACTCGCTGGCCGGCATCGAAGGCGTCGAGCTGATGACGTCGCGCTCGCGCTCGGAACGCAGCGACATCGACGTGCGCTTCCGGCTGACGCGCGATCCCGATTCCGCCGCCGCCGACGTGCGCGACAAGGTGGCGCGCGTGCGCTCACGAATGCCCGACGGGATCGACGAGCCGACGATCGCCAAGGTCGAGGCCGATGCGTTCCCGATCATCTGGATGGCGGTCACGCAGGGCGAGCGCGGGCCGATCGAGGTCTCCGACTACCTGGCGCGCTACGTCAAGCCGCGGCTGTCGGTGCTGCCGGGCGCGGCCGACGTGTGGATCTTCGGCGAGCGCCGGGTGTCGATGCGCATCAATCTGGATCGCGATCGGCTGGCCGGCTATCGGCTCACGCCGCAGGACATCGAGGAGGCGCTGCGGCGACAGAACGTCGAGTTGCCGTCCGGGCGCATCGAATCGCGGCAACGCGAGTTTTCGATCGTTGCCGCCACCGATCTGCAGACGGTCGCGCAGTTCGAGGACGCGATCGTCGCCACCTTCAACGGTTACCCCGTGCGCCTGCGCGACGTGGCCGAAGTCAGGGTCGGCGCGCTCGATGAGCGGGTGATCGCGCGCTACAACGGCCAGCCGTCGATCAACATGGGCCTGGTCAAGCAGGCCACCGGCAACCCGCTCGAGCTGTCGCAGGCGGCAAGGGCGGAAATCGAGGCGATCAACGAGACGCTGCCGCCGGGGATGAAGATCACGATCGCCTACGACTCGTCGGTCTTCATCGACAAGTCGATCAAGTCCGTGTTCACGACGATCACCGAGGCGGTGCTGCTGGTCACGCTGGTGATCTTCCTGTTCCTGCGCAACCTGCGGGCGACGCTGATCCCGCTGGTGACGATCCCGGTCTCGCTGGTCGGCGCCTTCGCGCTGATGTACCTGTTCGGTTTCACGGTGAACACGCTGACGCTGCTGGCGATGGTGCTGGCCATCGGCCTGGTGGTCGACGACGCAATCGTGGTGCTGGAAAACATCTTCCGCAACATCGAGAAGGGCATGGACCGCGTCGAGGCGGCCTTCAAGGGCACCAAGGAGATCGGCTTTGCGGTGATTGCGATGACGCTGACCCTGGCTGCCGTCTACGCGCCGCTTGCATTCGCTACGGGCCGAACGGGGCGCTTGTTCATCGAGTTCGCGCTCGCCCTGGCCGGCGCGGTGATCGTCTCGGGCTTCGTCGCGCTGACGCTGTCGCCGATGATGTGCAGCAAGCTCCTTCGGCACGAGCCGAAGCACGGGGCCGCCTACCGGATGGTCGAGCGCTGGCTCGATGGACTGACGGCCGGCTATTCGCGTGCGCTGGCCTGGACGCTGGCGCACCGCTGGATCGTCGTCGCGAGCTGGTTCGCCGTTGCCGCGCTGGGGCTGCTGTTCTTCTCCTTCCTGCGCGCCGAGCTGGCGCCGCTCGAGGACCGCGGCGTCATCTTCGGCCGCACGCAATCGCCGCAGGGTTCGACCGTCGAGTACACGTCCGAGCAGCTGCGGGCGATCGAGAAGCTGTATGCGCAGATCCCGGAGGCGGTGGCCTACAACGCCATCGCCGGCTTTCCGACCGTCGAAAACGGCAACGCGATCCTGCGGTTGAAGCCGTGGGAGCAACGCACGCGCAAGCAGCAGGACATCGCCCGCGAGCTGCAGCCGAAGCTCGCCTCGCTGCCCGGCGTGATCGGTTTCGCGGTCAATCCGCCGTCGCTGGGCCAGTCGGCGCGCCAGCTGCCGATCGAGTACGTGATCATGGCGCAGGTGCCGTATGCGGAACTCGACCGGATCGTCGGCACGTTCGTGGCCGAGTTGAGCAAGTATCCGGGCGTGCAGAGCCTGCAGAGCGATCTGCGGCTGAATACGCCCGAGCTGCGCGTCGAGGTCAATCGCGACAAGCTCTCCGACGTCGGCGTTTCCGTCGAAGCGGTCGGCCGCACGCTGCAGACGATGCTCGGCGGCCGGCAGGTCACGCGCTTCAAGAAGGACGGCGAGCAGTACGACGTGGTCGTGCAGGTCGCGCCGCGCGACCGCGCGCGGCCGCGCGACATCAGCGACATCTACGTGCGCGCGCGCGACGGCTCGATGGTGCAGCTGGCCAACGTGGTCAAGGTGCAGGAGGGCGTCGGCCCGCAGTCGCTCAACCACTTCCAGCGGCTGCGAGCGGTGTCGATCACCGGCCAGGTCGCGCCCGGCTACACGCTCGGCGACGTGCTGGCCGAGATGGACGCGACCGCCAAGCGCGTGCTGCCGCCCGGTGCGCTGACGGATCTGAACGGCCAGTCGCGCGAGTTCCGTTCGGCGGCCAGCGGCTTTTACGTCACGCTGGTGCTGGCGCTGATCTTCATCGTCCTCGTGCTGTCGGCGCAGTTCGAGAGCTTCGCCGACCCGCTGGTGATCATGCTGTCGGTGCCGCTGTCGATGGCCGGTGCGTTCCTCGCGCTGTGGCAGACCGGGGGCACCTGGAACATCTACAGCCAGATCGGCGTCGTGACGCTGGTGGGCCTGATCACCAAGCACGGCATTTTGATCGTCGAGTTCGCACACCAGTTGCGCGAGAAGGGGCTGGGCCTGTTCGAGACGACGCGCGAGGCGGCGGTGCTGCGGTTGCGGCCGATCCTGATGACCACCGGCGCGATGGTGCTCGGCGCGGTGCCGCTGGCGCTTTCGGTCGGCGCCGGTGCGGAAAGCCGGATCCAGATCGGCTGGGTGATCGTCGGCGGGATGACCGTCGGCACGCTGCTGACGCTGTTCGTCGTGCCGACGATGTTCACGTTGATGCGGCAGCTGCTCGAGCGCGGCCAGCAGCCTGAAGCGGCTCGTCCGTCGGCAACCGGCGCTGCGGCGGCGCGTCCCTCCTGAGGCCGGGCGCGATGCGGCAGATCGTCCTCGACACCGAAACCACCGGCCTGGCGGCCCGGGAAGGACACCGGATCATCGAAGTCGGCGCGATCGAGATCGTCGGCCGGCGCATCACGGAAAAACGCCTGCACCATTACGTCAACCCCGAGCGCGACAGCGACGAGGGTGCGCTTGCCGTGCACGGGCTGACCACCGAGTTCCTGGCCGACAAGCCGAAATTCGCCGAGGTGGCCGACGAACTGCTTGCTTTCGTCAATGGTGCCGAGGTGATCATCCATAACGCCAGCTTCGACCTCGAGTTCCTCGATGCGGAGCTGGCGCGGCTGACGAGGCCGCCGTTTGCCGAACACTGTGCACGGGTCACCGATTCGCTGACGCTGGCGCGCGAGCTGCACCCGGGCAAGCGCAATTCGCTCGACGCGCTGTGCGAGCGCTACGGCGTGTCGAACCGCCACCGCACGCTGCACGGCGCGCTGCTCGATGCCGGGCTGCTGGCCGATGTCTATCTGGCGATGACGCGCGGGCAGGACAGCCTGGTCATCGATCTCGATGCCGGCACAGGCGCGATCGACGTCGCACCGGTTGATCTGTCGCGGTTACGCGTAGTCACTGCCAGCGCGGTCGAAGCGGCCGCGCACGAGGCGGTGCTCGACCGCATCGACAAGCAGTGCAAGGGCGGCGCCGTCTGGCGCCGCGCGGTCAGCGCGCCGGGCTGACACCGCCGGCCAGCTGCTCGCGCAGTTCGCGCTTGAGCACCTTGCCCGTCGCGTTCTTCGGCAGCTCGTCGACGAAGACGTAGCGCTTCGGCCGCTTGAAGCGGGCGATGTGCTGCAGACAGAACGCATCGAGCGCCGCGTCGGTCAACCGCTGCCCGGGCGCGACGACGAGCACCGCTACCGCCGCCTCGCCCCAGTCGGCATCGGGCACGCCGACGACGGCGGCCTCCCTGACCTGCGGGTGCCGCAGCAGCACTTCCTCGACCTCGCGCGGGTAGATGTTCGAGCCGCCGGAGATGATCAGGTCCTTGCTGCGGTCGACCAGCGTCAGATAGCCCTGTCCGTCGAGTCGGCCGAGGTCGCCGGTATGCAGCCAGCCGTTGGCAAGCGTTGCCGCCGAGGCTTCGGCGTTGTTCAGATAGCCGGCCATCACCATGGCGCCGCGCACCGCGACCTCGCCGATCTCGCCCTCGGCCACGGCGCGGTCGTCGGCGCCGAGCACCGCCAGTTCGACGCCGGTCTGCGCGCGACCGACCGAGGCCAGGCGCTGCAGGCGCCGGCCGTCATGGTCGTCGACGTGCTCGGCGGCCGGCAGCACGGTGATCGTCATCGGCGCTTCACCCTGGCCGTAGATCTGTGTCAGACGGGGGCCGAAGCGGTCGAGCGCGCGCAGGCAGTCGGCCACGTACATCGGCCCGCCGCCATAGATGATGTGCTTCAGTTCCGATGCCGCGCCCTTCATGCCGTCGACCAGCCGCATCACCATCGTCGGCGCAGCGAAGAATTTCACGCGTGGGATCAGCGCCAGGATCTCGTCGACCTCGGCCACGTCGAAGCCGCGTGAGGCCGGGATCAGCTGTGTGGCCGCGGCGGCGACGTTCGGCAGGATGTAGATGCCGGAACCGTGCGACATCGGTGCGGCGTGCATCAGGTGTTCGCCGACGGCCGCCGCATCGACGTCGGCCAGGTAGTTCAGCGTCATCGACAGCATGTTGCCGTGCGTGAGCATCACGCCCTTCGGCT
>JBFGOX010000247.1:0-5167 GCA_041565015.1 Burkholderiaceae bacterium | reverse complement strand
GCTTCGCGAAGGCCGGCGGCTGCGTCGCCTCCTTCCACGTGCGTCCGAGATCGGCCGAGCGGAAGACCGTCGGGCCGAGATGCCCGGTCTTGGCGGCCGCCAGCAGCGTGCGGCCGTCGCGCGGATCGAGCACGACATGGTTGACGATGTGACCGAGAAAATGCGGCCCGTCGGCGCGCCAGGTCTTGCGCGCGGCGTCGCCGTGCAACAGCCAGGCGCCCTTGCGCGTGGCCACCAGGACGACCATCCGACGCGCCACGCGGGTACGGCCGGCCGCCTTGACGCGGATGCTTGCCGGCTTCTTCGCCGTCTTGCCGATGCGCTTCATCGCGTTGTCCTCCCTGCCGCCGTTCTACGGACGCGCTGATCCGGACCCGGCAGGCGGCAGCCATTGTGCCCCGTTGGGCCGCCGGTTCAACCCTGAAACCGATCATGTGTTTAGGCCTTGCTGCAGGCCGCCCGAGGCTGGGCGTCAGCGGGCGAACACGCACTTCGAGGCGATGCGGCGCCGGGACAGCGGTTTTTTTGCCGGCCTGTCGGAGGACAGGCGCGTGCCGTCAAAAGCGGATCGCCCGTGCGGTCCGGCCGAGGTAGCTGCCGACAGCGTCGGCCGGTACCGGCGGGCTGAACAGAAAGCCCTGCATGATGTGGCAACCGAGGCGGCGCAATTCGTTCATCTGACGCACGTGCTCGACGCCTTCGGCAACGAGTCGAAGGCCCATCTTGGCGGCAATGCCGATGACGGCCGCGACGATCGACGTGCTCGCCGCTGACTCACCAACGTCATGCACGAAGCTGCGGTCGATCTTCAGCGCCTGCACCGGCAATCGGTGCAGGTAGCGCAGCGACGAATACTTGATGCCGAAGTCGTCGATCGTCAGTGCGATGCCGCTGCGGGCGAGTTCCGCAACCTGGGCCAGCGCGCGGTCGTCGTCGAGCTGCTCGTTCTCGGTCAGTTCGAGTTCCAGCGACGAGTGCGGCAACGAGTGGCGCTCGAGCGTCGAGGCGACCGTTCCCGCGAAGTCGTCGCGGCGCAGATCGTGCGCCGACAGGTTGACCGCCACCCGCAGCTGCGAATGTCCCTGCGCGTGCCAGCGGCGCAGGCTGTCGCAGGCACAGTCGAGCACACGCACGCTGATCACATGGGCGAGGCCGGCGCGCTCGGCGGCCGGCAGGAAGCTGGCCGGGCCGAGCAGGCCGCGCACCGGGTGCCGCCAACGCACCAGCGCTTCGAGCGTGTCGACGCGGCCGGTGCCGAAGTTGTGGATCGGCTGGTAGTGCAGCTTGAATTCGCCGCGCAGCAGGCCATCGCGGACTTCACGACCGGTCAGCACGTCGCGGTGTCCGCCGTTCGCCAGGGACAGCGGCGATGACGATGCTGTCGCTGCGCCCGCGAAGGCCTCGGCGACGACGACATCGACGCCGCTGTCTTTCGCGTTGCGCAGCGCCGCGCGGGCGGCGCACAGCAGCGCGCGGACGTCGCGCGCCTGCGTCGCGCACAGCGCTAGGCCGGCTCGGGCAGACGCGGCACGCGGCCCGCCGCCCAGGGCAACGGGCACACGCAGGACGCTCAGCGCATCGCGTCCGGCGGCAACCGCGCTTGCCGCGTCGAAGACATCGCGCAGCAGCACGGCAAACTCGTCGCCGCCGAGCTGCGTCACCAGATCGTGCGCGCGCAGTCGTGCGGCAAGTCGTTCTCCCACGGCCTGCAGGAAAAGGTCACCGGCATGGAAGCCGCGCGACCGGTTGATCGCGTGGAAGTCGTCGATGTCGACCAGCAGCAGCGCGGTCGACGACGGCGCGTCGAGCGATGCTCGTTGCAGCCGCTCGAGAAATACGGCGGGCGGCACGACGCGCCGGCCGCGAAACGGCTCGGCCGGCTCGTGCTCGAGGAATGGAACGCCGTGCAGCGGCGGCGGATCGATCTTCGGCGACGGTGTCGCGGTGCTGAGGTGGCGCTCGATCGATGCGGCTGGTTGAGTCATCGCCCGACCAGACGCGGCTTGCTCATTGCGACAGTGCCATCTCGAGTGCCATGCGGCTAAAGTAACTTATCCGTTTCGCCTTGTAAATGTTTGATCATAAAAGCGGTAGTTGCGCCGTTGTTCCGCGGCGGCTGACCGCGGCGCAGCGTCGGACCGTCGGCGTTCCTACGCGTGGTCGGCGCCAGGACAAGGCCACCATCGGACAGCGGCGGGCCTGGACACCGAACCGGCACTGCGCATCACAGCCGGCCGGGTGCGGCGCCCGGCCTTTCCGCTGGCGAGACGATCGCCCTGCAGCCCGGCGCATTTCGGCTGCACCGCCTCGCCGAGCCGGCGCATGACCTGCACGGCGCACGCGTCGACAGGCAGCGTTGCGCCGGCCGCGTCTTCGGCGCCGGGCATGCCGACGATTGCCTTGACGCGGCCGAAAGGGGCCGCCAACAATTCGCCGCATGAACACCCGGCCTGTGCGTTTGCCGTTGCGACCGTCGAGACCGGCGTCGGCGGCACTGCGCCTGGCCCGTCAGGCCTGGAGACTGCAGTACCGCGACGCCGCCGGATCGCTGGCCCAGGGCGAACGGGCACTGGCCCTGGCCCGCAACCACGGCGACATCGAGGCCGAAACCTGGGCTCGCCTCGTGCGCGGCTTCCACCAGATGCGCTTCGCCGCGACATCGGGGGCGATCGACGAACTGAAACGCGCGCAGCGCTGCGCGGCGGAGGCGACCGACCGCACCGCGCACATCCTCGCCACCGTGGGCATCGCTCGTTGCGAGTGGATGCAGGCGAAGTACCGCAAGTCGCTCGATCGCCTGCTGCAGCTTCGCGACGAAGGGCTGCGCGTGCTGAAGCACGAGGCGCGCGGCATGCTGCTCAACGGCATCGCCGGCTGTTATTCGGCGCTCGGCGATTCGGCGCAGGCATTCGCGTACATGTACCAGGCGCTGCGCGAATCGCGGCCGGCGCGCGGCCACGGCTTCGACGTCGTGCTGTACTGCAATCTCGCGCACGAGCTTTATCAGCTCGGTGACTACGACGAGGCGCTGCGATATCTGCGCGAAGGCCTCGAACGCAGCGCGAAGCTGGCCAACGCGAGGCTGCGCAGCGTGCTGCATGTCAACCGCATCGTCTGCCTCACCGATCTCGGCCGGCCGCAGGAGGCGCTGGACGACATTGAACTGCTGCTGGCGCTGTCGACTGACGACAGCGGTCACAGCATCGCCGGCGCCTCGTTCGAAACGATGGCCATCGCCGCGGTGCGCGCCGGCCGCCTGGCGCTCGGTGAGCAGTTGCTCGAGCGGGCCCGGCCGCAGCTTGCCGAAACCGCGGTGCCCGACGAGAAGATCGAAGGCGCCGTAGCCGAGGCCGAACTGCTGCGAGCGCAGGGCAAGCTCGCCGAAGCCGCGGCACCCCTGCAGCGGTTGCTGCCGCTGCCGGCCGAAGGCGTGAGCCTGCGCGTGCGCTGCCTGTTCTTCCAGGCCCTTGCCGACGTGCACGAGCGCCTGGGCAATGCGTCGCAGGCGCTGGCGCATTTGCGCACCTGGCAGCAACTGCACGTCGAGCGGGCGCAGCGGGCCGCCAGCGCCCGCCAGCAGGCCGCCTCGCTGCAGACGGAACTGCTGCGCCTGCAGCGCGAACGCGACCTGATCGAGCAGCGACGCCAGTCCACCGAACGCGCCAAGGCAGAACTGGAAGCGATCAATCGGCAACTGTCGCAGAAAGTCGAAGAAGTCGAAGCGCTGCAGTCGGCGCTGGAGCGGCAGGCCATTCGCGATTTCCTCACCGGGCTGTTCAATCGTCGGCACCTGAACGAAGTGCTGCCGTCGATGCTGGCGCTGGCGCTGCGAGACGGCCAGCCGCTCGCGGTGGCCGTCATCGACTTCGATCACTTCAAGGACGTCAATGACCGGCACGGCCACCTGGCCGGCGACATGCTGCTGGCCGCCTTCAGCAGGCTGCTGTCACGCAAGCTGCGCAAGAGCGACGTGGCGTGCCGTTACGGCGGCGAGGAATTCTGCGTGCTGATGCCAAGGACCAGCGCGGCGTCGGCGCAGCGCAAGCTGATGACGCTGCTGAAGCTGTGGCACAGCGCCGTGTTCACCCGCGATGGGATCACGCTGGCCGACAACACCTTCTCGGCGGGGGTGGCCGATTCGGCGCAGGTTTCCGAATCGGCGCACGCGCTGCTGAAGGCCGCTGACGACTGCGTGCTCGAAGCCAAACGACTTGGACGCAATCGCGTGATCGCCTACGAAGGCGTTGAGATGGCGCTCACCTAGCCCAACGGCTCAGTCACTGCCCGACTTGGCGAGCAGCGTGAAGTGCTCGACCTGCGGCGGCTGGACGAAAAACGGACCGACGAACTCGCGCCACTTGCCGAACGCAGGCGAGCCGCGGAAATCGACGGTGTGGTTCTCCAGCGTTTCCCAGAAGATCATCAGCAGGTATCGCTCCGGCGATTCGATCCCCTTGTTGACTTTATAGCCGCGAAAGCCCTTGGCCTTGCTGATGACGGTGTCCAGTCCGCGGCGGATCGCTTCATCGAAGGCATCCTGCTGGCCGGGTTGAATGCGGATGTCGGCGACTTCGAGAATCATCGGTGGGCTCCGGGTGTTCGAATCGAGGCCTCATGGTACTGACTCGCCGCCGCCATCCCGCAGGCGTCCGTCACGCGGAGGGGCTGTTCGCAGGCCTGAGCGATCCGCCTACGATGGCGGTCGGCCCGGAAGCATCGGCCGTATTCGCTGGATGACGGACCTGTTTCGAGGAGGACCGCATGGACGCCTTCAAGACCCACGGCGCATTTTCCTGGAGCGAATTGATGACCTCCGATCCGGAGGCAGCGCTGCGCTTCTACGCCGCGCTGCTCGGCTGGCAGGTGCAGAAGATGGCGATGCCGGGAGGCGATTATCACGTGCTGAAGGTCGGCGATGCACCGGTCGGCGGCGTCATGGCGATTTCGGCCGACGCGAAGGCGGCCGGCACGTCGCCGACCTGGGGCTGCTACGTGACCGTGACCGACGTCGATGCCACGGCGCGCCGGGCAACGGAGCTTGGCGGCCAGATCCTGCACGGCCCGCAGGACATTCCGGGCGTGGGCCGAATGGCGGTGCTCGCCGACCCGCAGGGAGCGACGCTGAATCTGATCACCTATTCGGAGCCAGCGGGCTGAGCCGCCGGCG
>JBFGOX010000246.1:0-5174 GCA_041565015.1 Burkholderiaceae bacterium | reverse complement strand
GTCGCTGCTCGGTGCGGCGGCGGCGTTGTCGGCGTTCGATCGCAGCTTCGCGGCCGCCGGCGCGCGTGGCGGTCGGTTCGTGCTGCCAAAGGAGGCGCCGTTCGAACTGGCGGCGGCGCAGGCACAACTGGCCGGTGACGAGTTCATTTTCGACGTCCAGCTGCATCACGTGAATCCGAAGGGCGAATGGCGCAGGCGCGCGTCGCCGAACGCCTTCAAGGGCATGCCGAACGCCGGTTGCGGCAAGGCCGACCACATCGAGTGCTTTTCCGCCGACCAGCTGCTGAAGGACGTGTTTCTCGACAGCGACACCGCGATGGGCGTGTTGTCGCACGTGCCCGGCGGACTTGAAACGAATCCGCTCGATTTCGAGGCGGCCGGTGCCACGCGCGCGGCGGCGAATGCGCTCGACGGGACCGCCCGGCTGCTGCTGCACGGGCGCTGCATGCCGACGCTGCCGGGCGAGATCGACGGCATGGACGCGCAGGCGGCGGCCTGGCCGCTGGCCGGGTTCAAGACGTACACGCAGTTCGGCCCGCGCGACGGGGTCGAGGGCTTTTATCTCGACGACGAGCGCCACGGCCTGGCCTTCATCGATCGCGCGCGCCGCCTGGGTGTGCGCAACATCTGCGTGCACAAAGGGCTGGCGTTCGGTGCGCGGGGCTACCGGTTTTCGACCTGCGTCGACGTCGGCCGCGTCGCCAGGCGGTATCCCGACATGAACTTCCTCATCTACCACTCGGGATTCGACACCGCGGTCAAGGAAGGCCCGTACGACCCGAACGCCGCCGCCGGCGTCGATGTGCTGATCCGCTCCGTTCGCGAACACGACGTGAAGAACATCTACGCGGAACTCGGCAGCACCTGGCGCTTCGTGATGCGCGATCCGGACCAGGCGGCGCATCTGCTCGGCAAGCTGCTGCTGCACATTGGCGAGGACAACATCCTGTGGGGAACCGATTCGATCTGGTACGGCAGTCCGCAGGACCAGATCCAGGCGTTCCGCGCTTTTGAGATCAGCCGCGAGTTCCAGGATCGCTTCGGCTACCCGGCGCTCGGCCCGGCGATCAAACGCAAGATCTTCGGACTGAACGGCGCACGCGTGTATGGCCTGAGGCCCGACGAGATGCGACGCAAGCTTGCGCGCGATCGCGTGCACAAGTCGAAGCTCGAGTACCTGAACGATCCGCAACCGACCTTTGCGACCTACGGACCGCGCACACGGCGCGAATTCCTCGCCTTCCGGGCATTGCACGGCGACATGCCCTGATCCACCTACGCGTTGCCTCGTAGCCGCTGTTTGGCACCGGCGCCGCTTCCCGTACCGAGACACCCCGCATCTTCGCGACGCGCATTGGGCCGGCGGCGGTAATCACGGCGACGGACCCGGCGACCAACAAGGACATCCGTTTTCCCGTTCCGGGACTGGGAGGAAGTGATGACGTCACGCCGATTCCGTACCTCAATTGCCGTCGGTGCCGCAGCCGCTGCCGCTGCGGTTGCGCTGGTCAGCTGCCAGAGCATGCCGATGATGGGCAGCACAGGCATGAAGTCAGAGGCGATGATGATGCCGGCGCCCACGGCCGAGTCCGTCGCCGCGCATCTGAAAAGCCAACGCTACGCGCAGTCGTGGAAATTCTTCCCCGGCAAGCAGGCGCTGTACACCGGGCAGGTGCCGCACGGCATGCTGCTGACCACGTATGTCAACGACGCCGCATTCACCGCGCTGAGCGCGAAGGCGACCACGATGCCGAATGGCGCGATCATCGTGAAGGAGAACTACACGCCGGACCGCAAGCTCGCCGCCGTCACGGTGATGTACAAGTCGAAGGGCTTCAACCCGTCGGCCGGCGACTGGTTCTGGTCGAAGACTGCGGCCGACGGCACCGTCGAGGCCAGCGGCAAGGTTGCCGGCTGCATCGGCTGCCATACGCCGAGCAAGCGCGACTTCGTCCTGACGCCGCTGAGCTAGTCAGCGGACAGGCCGCTCGCGCCGCGGCCACCGGCCGCAGCCGTCACGGGCTGCGGCTGCCGGTGATGTAGTGCTCGAGCTGCTCGATGATGAACTGCTGCTCGGAGATGATGCTCTTGACGAGGTCGCCGATCGACACCAGGCCGATCAGCTTGTCGTCCTCGATCACCGGCAGGTGGCGCAGGCGGCTGTTGGTCATCAGCCGCATGCATTCTTCGACGCTCTGATGCGGCCGTACGTACTTGACGGGGGTGCTCATCACCTCCTGCACAACCGTGCTCCTTGACGAACGGTCCATCAGCGCGAGCTTTCGCGCATAGTCGCGCTCGGTGAAGATGCCGACGACCTTGTCGTCCTGCACCACGACGAGCCCGCCGATTTCCATCTCGGCCATCAGCGCGATCGCCTCGTATACCGTGGCCTGCGGCGCAATCGTGTGCACGCGGCTGTCCGCCTTCACACGCAGCAAATTGGCAACGGTCGTCATGAATTGCCTCCCGGGCCAGGTTGACGACTTCGAAGTGTCGGCCGACTGGCGGCTGCCAGCAAGACCCTTTGGCTGGGTACGCGGCCCGCAGCCGTGCGCGCACGCTCAGGCGATGCCGAACATCCGTCGCAGTGCTACGAGGTGCAGGTCGGACTGCTGCCGCTCGCCGGCGATCTGCTTGGCGGTACGCGCGGCCACCGCTTCGGGAATCAGCTTCAGCGCCTTGCCGGTGCCCTGCGCCAGCACCTGGTGCATGCAGGAGCGCTCGAGGTAGTACAGGTCGTCGAAGGCCCACCCGACGCTCGGACCGCGCACGATGACGCCGTGATTGGCGGCGAACAACACCGTCGCGCTGCCCATGCGGCGGGCAATGCGCTCGGCCTCTTCCTCATCGAGCACCAGGCCGTTGTACTCGTTGTCGTAGGCCACCTGCCGGTAAAAGCGCAGCGCATTCTGATGCGCCATTTCGAGCCGTCCGCCCTGCAGCATGGTCAGCGCGGTCGCGAACGGCATGTGCGTGTGGAGCACGCAGGCCGCCTCCGGCAGCAGGCGGTGGATGGCGCTGTGAATGAAGAACGCGGTCGGCTCGACCTCATGCCGGCCCTCGATCCGGTTGCCGCGTGCGTCGATGACCGCCAGGTCGTCCGGCCCGATCTCGCTCCAGGTGACGCCCTGTGGATTGATCAGGAACTGGCCTTCGCGGCCCGGCACGGCCAGCGAGAAATGGTTGCAGATGCCTTCGCTGAGGCCGTAGTGATGCGCGGCGCGCAGCGCGCAAGCCAGATCCTTGCGCGCCTCGCTGATGTTCACTGACATGTCCATGGCGCGATTCTCGCCTATGCCGGCGGCGGGCGCACAAGCGGCCACGCGCTAGACGGCGGGCGGGGCAGGCGGAACGTGCTGCCCCTGCCGAACCCGCTGTCGACCGCGCTGTGGTCGCCCGGCAGCCGCGCCCGTTCGACGCAGTCAATCGGCGCCGGGCGGCGCCAGGCCGTCGGCAACTCACCCGAAAAAAGCCGAAAATCCCGCTCGGCGCGGCGCTCGCGGGCAGCGGAACCGAAAGCGGCCACGTAGCCTCAAACCGTTGCCCCGCCGAGCCGTCAGGCGCAGCGCGACGCGTCGCCTGCGCGCGACCAACCCTTTCCCGGAGCAATTCCTCGATGTATTCGATGACACAGCGGCTGCTGTTGGTGACGACCGGCGTTTCGGCGCTGGCGCTGCTCACCGGCGGCACGCTGTTCGAATGGTTTGCGTTGTGGCCCCTCGGCGGCGGCTTTGCGCCCTGGCAGCTGGCGACCTACGCGCTGCTGCACGGCGGCCTGCTGCACCTGGCTTTCAACATGTACGGACTCTGGCTGTTCGGCTCCGAGCTCGAGCGGCTTTGGGGGCCGCGGCGGCTGCTGCAGTACTACGCGGTCAGCGTTCTGGTTGCCGGTCTCGTGCAGCTCGTCGTCGCGTCGGATTCGCCGATCGCGTATCCGACGGTGGGCGCCTCCGGCGGACTGTTCGGCCTGTTGCTCGGCTACGCGATGCTGTTTCCGCACCGGACCATCGTGCTGCTGTTTCCGCCGATCCCGATGCCGGCGTGGATGTTCGCGGTGGTCTACGGCGTCCTCGAACTGACGCTCGGCGTCACCGGCGCCGCCAGCGGGATCGCGCACTTTGCGCACCTGGGCGGCATGCTCGGCGGCTGGCTGATGCTGCGCTACTGGCGCGGGCGGCCACCATTCGGCCGCCGGCGCTGAAAGCGCACGCGCCCTACTGTCCGGCCGACGGACCGGCTGCCCGATAGTGCGGCGTGAGTTCGTCGACGTTATCGCGCAGCATCTTGTCGAACTCCGAGGCGCAATACGCTGCCGCCTGGTCGAGCGTCTGTTCGGGCCTGTCTTCGCGCGTCAGCCAGGCAAACGCATGAAAGCGCGCCGTCGCGTACATCATCGTCGCCGCGACGAACTCGCGCGAGTAGCCATCGGCGAGCTTGTTGGCGAGCTGCACGAACGCGTCGGCTGCGTCGAGGAATTCCGGCGGAATGCCGTGGCGGGTTTCGGGCATGGGGGCCTCGCACTGAATCTTGCTGACCATTATGGGGCGCGTCTGCGCACGCGGCGCTCGACATGGCATTGGAACGCGCGGGCGCCGCGGCTAGAGTTGCGGCGTCATCTCCCGACGATTACGGCGTCCGCCGTGCCCCGCCCGCGGCCGTGACACGCAGGGCGCGCGGAAAACATTCGGAACCCGGAGCCGGTCGATGTCGCAGCGAACCTTCGCAGTGCTTGGCGCGGCCAGCGGCTTCATCGCCGTGGCCGCCGGCGCCTTCGGCGCCCATGCGCTGAAAGCGCGCCTCACGCCCGAGCTGCTCGTCGTGTTCGAAACCGGCGCGCGTTATCAGATGTTCCATGCATTGGCGCTCATCGCAGCCGCCTGGGCCGCGACACGCTGGCCGGGGCTCGCGGCGTCGGCCAGCGGCTGGTGCTTCGTCGGCGGCACGGTGCTCTTTTCCGGCAGCCTCTACGCGCTGGCGCTGACCGGAACCCGCGCCTTCGGCGCCGTCACGCCATTCGGCGGGGCGCTGTTCCTCGCCGGCTGGCTGTTGCTGGCTTTAGCGGCGTGGCGCGGGCCGTCGCGCCGCTAGTCGAGGTGCCGATAGATCGCGGCGCGGCCGCCGCGGAAATCGATCTCGCGCTCCCATCGTGCACCGGCGGCCGTCGCGACGCG
>JBFGOX010000245.1:0-5175 GCA_041565015.1 Burkholderiaceae bacterium | reverse complement strand
GCTGACGAGATCGGCTATCCGGTGGCGCTGAAGGTCCTGGCCTCCGGCGTCACGCACAAGACCGACGTCGGCGGCGTGATCCTGTCGCTGATGAGCGCGCGCGACGTCGCGCAAGGCTTCGAACTGATCCGCGAACGCTGCGCGGAAAAGGCGCCGAAAGCCAAGTTCCTCGGCGTGCTCGTGCAGCAGATGATCGTGCGCCCGAACGGACGCGAACTGCTGGTCGGCATCTCGCGCGACGCCAACTTCGGCCCGGTGATCAGCTTCGGCATGGGCGGCATTGCGGTCGAGGTCCTGCGCGATTCGGCGGTGGCGCTGCCGCCGCTGAATCGCTTCCTTGCCCGTGAACTGATCTCGCGCACGCGCGTGGCGCGCATGCTCGAAACGTTCCGCGGCAAGCCGGCGGTCAACATGGATGCATTGATCGACGTGCTGCTGAAGGTCTCCGACCTCGCCTGCGAGCTGCCGTGCGTGCAGGAACTCGACATCAACCCGCTTCTGGTCGACGAGGACGGCGCGGTGGCGCTCGATGCGCGGGTCGTGCTCGGCGACGGCCCGCTGGCGCCCGATGCGACGTACTCGCACCTGGCGATCCATCCGTATCCGAAGGCGCTGGCGCGCACGCACCGGCTGCGTTCGGAGGAGACAGTGCTGCTGCGGCCGATCCGGCCCGAGGATGCGCAGGCTGAGAAGCGGCTGGTCTCGCGGCTGTCGCCGCAGACGATGTACCTGCGCTTCCATGCGCCGCTGCGCGAACTGACCACCGAGCGGCTGATCCGCTTCACGCAGATCGACTACGACCGCGAGATGGCGTTCGTCGCCGTCGAATCGAGCGGCGAGCAGGAGGAGATCCGCGGCGTTGCCCGCTACACGCGCATGCCGGACGGCATCAGCTGTGAATTCGGCATCACCGTCGAGGACGCCTGGCAGGGCCGGGGGCTGGCCCATGCGCTGATGACCGCGTTGGAGGAAACCGCGCGCGGCCGCGGCCTGACGGAGATGGTCGGCTTCGTGCTGAGGGACAACGAAAGCATGACGAGGCTGATGCGCAGCCGCGGCTACATGGCCGCAGCGACCGAAGAAGACGGCGTGCGCCGCTACGTCAAGCAGCTGCTCGGCGGCGCCGCTGCCGGCGCCGCGCGCGCCCTGCGAGGTCAGGCAGTCGAGCGCGTCTAGCGGCGCCACCGCGCGCTTCGCAGCCGGCGGCGCTGGATACAATCGCTAACAACTGCACCGACCTATTGCGTGCCGGTGGCGCCGGCGCTCCACTCCCTGAAGATGTTCCGCTTCGCCCGAAGAGCGTGTCTGCTGCTATCGGCCGCGCTGCTGCTGCTCGGCCCGCTGTCGGCCGCGGGGCAGGTCGCGGCGCCGCCGGCGGAAGGTCGGGCCGCGCGCGGATTCCTGTGGGAGGCGAAGCGGGGCGGCGATCGCGTGCTGCTGCTCGGCGCCATCCATGTTGGGCGGCCGGACTTCGCCGCCCTCGATTCAGCGTTCAAGCTCGCATTGATGCAGGCATCGGTGGTGGTATTCGAGGCCAACGTCTTCGACGCAAGAGCCGCTGCCGACGCCACCCAGCGGATCGCGATGTACCCGCAAAGCGCCCCGGGTCTGGAAGCGCGCGTCGACAAGGACCTGCTCGTGCGCATCGACAAGATCATTGGCCGCGCCGGCGGCGACTTGACCGTCTGCTGCCGGATGAAGCCGGGGATGCTGGCCAACACGCTGGTCGTGCTGGAGTCGATCCGCGCCGGTTACCACCCCGCGTACGGGAGTGAAGCGCGGCTTTATCAGCTCGCCCAGGCGACCGGGAAACGCATCACCGAGATCGAGGGCGTCGGCGCGCAGCTGCGCCTGTTCGACGAGGTAGCGGAGGAGACCCAGCTCGACTACCTGCGCCACACGGTCGAGACGATCGAAAGCGGCGCCAGCCGGACCGAGATCGAGCGATTGCTGACGGCGTGGGAACGCGGCGACGCCGCGGTGATGGAAAGACTGCTGGCCGAGATGGCGCGCGGCAACCGTCCGGCCGAACGCTTCGTCTTCGAACGCATCATCAAGGGCCGGCACCCGGTGATGCTGGCCGCGATCGAACAGTATGCGGGCAGTGGCGATCTGCACCTGGTCGCGCTCGGCGCGCTGCATTTCTTTGGTCCGGACGGCCTGCTGAAGTCCTTGCGCGAACGCGGCTTTGCGGTGCGCCGGCTGCCTTGAGCGCGGGCGGGCATCGCATGAAGGACGCCGAGCATTCGCGCTTCGCCCGCGCTGTGGACTTCGGATTCGCCGGCGCGCGATGGCGCGCACTGCCGCAACGCGCGCTGTTCTGGCTTGGCCGGTGCTGGTTGGTGGTGGCCGACGTGCATGTCGGCAAGGCGGCGACGTTTCGCGCGCGCGGCGTGCCGGTGCCGCAGGGAACGACCACCGCCAATCTGGCGCGGCTGACCGGTCTGATCGACGCGCTGCAGCCGCAACGAATCGTGTTCCTCGGCGACCTGCTGCACGCGCGCGAGGCGCACCGGGCCGAGGCAATGACGCAGCTGGAGCGCTGGCGCCGGCAGCATTCGGCGCTGCCGATGACGCTGGTCGAAGGTAATCACGATCGCCATGCCGGTGCGCTGCCGGCCAGATTCGAAATCGAGGCGGTAGCCGAACCCTGGCGCGTGGACGGCGTTGCGCTTTGCCACCATCCGCAGCGGATCGACCGCGCGGGCGTCGTGGCGGGCCACCTGCATCCCTGTGTGCGCCTATACGGCGCGGCCGGCGACAGCGTGCGCCTGCCCTGTTTCTGGCAACGCGACGGGCTGCTGACGCTGCCGGCGTTCGGCGAGTTCACCGGCGGCGCGCCGATCGTGCGTGAAAACGGCGATCGCGTCATTGCGGTTGCCGACGATCGGCTGGTCGAGATCCCGGCGCCCGGCCTGCGCGCGGCCTGAACGGGAGACCCGGCCGCCAACGTCGGCCTTCTAGGGCCAGCGACTGCATTTCGCTTGTCGCCCGCCGGTCTCGGTATTCGTTGCGCCACGGACGCCTGGGTTCCGCTACGCTCACGCCGCGTTCGCGACATCGTGACGCGGTCGCATCATCGCAGCGCCAAGCCTGCTGCGATTGCGCTCTGGCCGGACCGGGCCTCATTGTCGACGCAGTGGGAAGGACAGCGACATGCTGCTTTGCCAGATCAGCGATCCGCACGTCGTCGCCGAAGGCACGCTCGCCTACGGCAGGGTCGACACGCCGCGGCTGCTCGAGCGCTGCGTGCGCAAGATCCTGGCGCTGCCGCGCCGACCCGATGCGGTCGTCGCCACTGGCGACCTGACCGACAACGGCACTGCAGCCGAATACGGCCTGCTCGCCGAGTTGCTGGCGCCGCTGCGGATGCCGCTCTTCCTGGTGGCGGGCAACCACGACGAGCGCGGCGCGCTGCGCGCCGCCTTTCCGCGTCACGAGCACCTGAACGGTGAGGACGGTTTCATCCAGTACGTCGTCGACGATTTTGACCTGCGCCTGGTGGTGCTCGACACGGTCGTGCCCGGCGCGCCGGGCGGCGTCTTGTGCGAACGGCGGCTGGGCTGGCTGGACCGCACGCTGCGCGCATCGGAACGGCCGACGGTCGTGGCGCAACACCACCCGCCGTTTCCGACCGGCCTGACCTTCATGGACCGCATGAGCCTGGCTAATCCGGCGCAGGAAGCGGCCGTCATTGCGCAACACGCCCATGTCGAACGGATCATCAGCGGCCATCACCATCGCGTCGCGCAGGCCCGGTTCGCCGGCACGATCGCTTCGATCTGTCCCAGCACGGCGCACCAGCTGCTGCTCGATCTGGTGCCCGACGCCGACATCCGCTTCACCTTCGAACCGTCGGGCTTCCAGTTGCACCTGTGGGACGGCAGCCAACTCGTCACGCACACAGCGCTCGTCGAGGACTATCCGGCGTGGGGCGCGCGCGATTGAGCGTGCTTCGTGCGGCGATCGTGC
This sequence comes from Burkholderiaceae bacterium, assembly GCA_041565015.1. Lineage (GTDB taxonomy): Bacteria > Pseudomonadota > Gammaproteobacteria > Burkholderiales > Burkholderiaceae_F > JADJWR01. The sequence continues at coordinate 1,203 of JBFGOX010000245.1, read as the reverse complement.
ACGCGCTTGTTGATTCGTCGGCTGGCGATGCCAACTCGATAGACTTTTCGCCATGATCAAGTGCCCCGGCTGCGGCGAAGAGAATCCGCCCAAATTCAAGCTGTGCGGCTACTGCGGCACACCGTTGCATGCGGCGGCCGCGCTGCCGGCGCACGAAGTTCGCAAGACCGTCACGCTGATCTTCAGCGACCTGAAGGACTCCACGGCGCTCGGTGAACGGCTCGACAGCGAAGCGCTGCACGAGGTCAAGGAACGCTATTTCGGCGCCATGGCGGCCGAGATCAAGCGCCACGGCGGCAAGATCGAGAAGTACATCGGCGACGCGATCATGGCGGTGTTCGGCCTGCCGCGCGCGCACGAGGACGATGCGCTGCGCGCAGTGCGTGCCGCGGCCGGCATGCAGGATGAGCTGCGCCGCGTCAACGAGGACCTGAGCAAGCGCTTCGGCGTGGTGCTTGCCAACCGCACCGGCGTGAACACCGGCGAGGTCGTGGCCAGCGACGATCCCACGGCCGACCAGAAGCTCGCCACCGGCGATGCGGTCAACGTCACCGCGAGGCTCGAGCAGGCCGCGCCGGCCAACGAGGTCTACCTCGGCGAGACCACCTACCGGCTGGTGCGCGATGCCGTTGACGTCGAGCCGGTCGAACCGCTGGCGTTGAAGGGCAAGGCGCAGCCGGTGGCTGCCTTCCGCCTGCTCAGGGTGCACGGCGACGAGGGCAACGTTAGGCGATACGACACGCCGGTGGTCGGGCGCGAGAAGGAAGTCGCCGCCTTGCTCGGCGCATGGGAGGCGGCGAAAACGGAGCGCCGTGCTCATCTGGTCGCAGTGATTGGCGATGCCGGCGTCGGCAAGTCGCGGCTGGTTCGCGAGCTGATCGACCGCGTCGGCGACGATGCGCAGGTACTGGTCGGCCGCTGCCTGCCGTATGGCGACGGCATCACCTTCTGGCCGCTGCGCGAGATGGTGGTGGCCGCGGCCGGTATCGAGCAGGACGACACGCCCGAGGCGGCGCGGGCGCGGCTGCTTTCTGTCGTTGGCGATCGGGAGGTGGCCGACCGGCTGGCCTCGGCATCGGGGCTGAGCGCGACGGCGTTTCCGCTGCACGAGCTGTACTGGGGCGCGCGCAAGTTCATGCAGGCGCTGGCCCGGCAGACGCCCGTGGTGGCGATGTTCGACGACATCCACTGGGCCGAGCCGGC
>JBFGOX010000244.1:0-5176 GCA_041565015.1 Burkholderiaceae bacterium | reverse complement strand
TGGTAGCGGCAACCGCCGAGCGAGCGGTCGTTCCACGTATCGACGATGTCCAGCGTCAGCGGCGCATGAACGCCGATGGTCGGATGCAGGGCCGCGGCGGGCTGCCATGCACGGTAGCGCACGCCGCCGACGAACTCGCCGACGCGGCCGGTCGGCTGCAATGGCAGCGGGTTGCCGTTGACGGTGACCACGTGGCGGTTGTCGTTCAGGCCGCAGGCGCGAATCTCGATGCGTTCGAGCGACGAGTCGACGTAGCGCACGGTGGCGCCGACCCCGCCCTCCTCGCCCATCACGTGCCAAGGCTCGAGCGCGCCGCGGACCGCGAGGTGAACGCCGCGCGCGGCGACCTCGCCGAACAACGGAAAGCGGAACTCGAAGTGCGGCGCGAACCAGGCCGGATCGAACGCGTAGCCGGCATCGGCCAGCTCGGCGAGCACGTCCTCGAAGTCCATCCAGACGAAGGTCGGCAGCAGGAAGCGGTCGTGCAGTTCGGTACCCCAGCGCGTCAGCCGCGTCGTGTACGGCGCGCGCCAGAAGCGGGCGATCAGCGCCCGCAACAGCAGTTGCTGCGCCAGGCTCATGCGCGCATGCGGCGGCATCTCGAAGGCGCGCAGCTCGAGCAGGCCGAGCCGCCCGTTCGGCCCGTCGGGCGAATACAGCTTGTCGATGCAGAACTCGGCGCGATGCGTATTGCCGGTCACATCGATCAACACGTTGCGCAATGCGCGGTCGACCAGCCATGGCGGCGCATCCTGCCCGTAGCGGCCGCGGTTGCGCGCCAGTTCGGCCAGCGCGATTTCAAGCTCGTAGAGCTGGTCATTGCGCGCTTCGTCGACGCGCGGCGCCTGGCTGGTCGGGCCGATGAACAGGCCGGAGAACAGGTACGACAGCGACGGATGGTTGTGCCAGTAGCCGATCAGGCTGCCGAGCAGGTCGGGCCGGCGCAGAAACGGGGAATCGGCAGGCGTCGCCCCGCCGAGCACAAAATGATTGCCGCCGCCGGTGCCGGTATGGCGGCCGTCGAGCATGAACTTCTCCGTCGACAACCGGGACAGGCGCGCGGCTTCGTAGAGGAACTCCGTGTGGTCGACGAGCTCGTCCCAGTCGTGCGCCGGATGGATGTTGACTTCGATGACGCCGGGATCAGGCGTCACCTGCAGCATGTTCAAGCGCGGGTCGCGCGGCGGCGGGTAGCCTTCGAGCACCAGCCTGACATCGAGATCGGCAGCAGTGGCTTCGACCGCCGCCAGCAGGTCGAGATAATCGGCCAGCGCCGCCAGCGGCGGCATGAACACGTGCAGCCTGCCGTCTCGCACCTCAGTGCACAACGCTGTGCGCGTGATCCAGTGCGCCGATTCGAAACGCGACGGCGCCCGCGACCGATCGGCCGGCAGCGCTGCGGCACCGGCAGGCGGCACGGCTTCGCGTTGACTTGCCTCGAAGCCGGCCTGCATCGCCACCGCGCCGCCGGAGGCCCAGCCGCCCCCGACCACGTGCGGCGAATATTGCGCCCGGATATCGGCGTGCAGCGGCAGCGGCACCGGATGCGCGAACGGATCGTGTTCGTACAGATAGGGAAAATCGGCCTTCGATACCCAGGGCATCGAATCGAGCGGCAACCGGTAGCCCATCGGCGAATCGCCGGGGATCAGGTACATCCGTTCGTCGCGGAAGAACCAGGGACCGGTGATCCATGCCGCGCCGGCCAGTCGCGGCCGCGACTCGCGCGTCAACGGCAACGCGTAGCCGACCGCCTTGTCCAGACCCTGGTCGAATACCCGCCGCAGCCGCGCGCGCTCGAGTTCGTCGTCCAGGCGGGCGTCGAACGGATCGACGTTGACCGGCAGCCTGCGCTCGCGCCAGAGGTAGTACCACGTGTCCTCGAAGCCGGTCCGGATGAATTTCGTGTCAAGTCCCAGTCGGCGCGTCAGCTGCTCGATGAAGCGCCGCGCGTCGGCGCCGGTGCTCGACGACGGCAGCCGCTCGTCAGCGAAGCGCGACGGATCGCGCCAGCATGGCTCGCCGTCGGTACGCCAGAACACCGAAAGCGCCCAGCGCGGCAGTTGCTCGCCCGGATACCACTTGCCCTGCCCAAAATGCAGGAACCCGCCCGCGCCGTACTTCTCGCGCAGCCGCTGCACGAGTTCGGTGGCAAAGCCTCGCTTGGTCGGCCCCAGCGCGTCGGTGTTCCACTCGGCGCCATCGCGATCGTCGACCGCGCCGAACGTCGGCTCGCCGCCCATCGTCAGTCGCACGTCATCGTCGCGGAGGCTCGCATCGACCTGCCTGCCCAAGGCGACCACCTGTGCCCACTGCTGTTCGGTGTACGGCTTGGTCACCCGCGGCGATTCGTAGATGCGCGTGACGGCCATCCGGTGCTCGAAGTCGACCTCGCACTCGTCGACCGAGCCGCTGACCGGCGCCGCTGAAAGCGGATCGGGCGTGCAAGCCACCGGGATGTGGCCTTCGCCGGCGAGCAGGCCCGAGGTCGGATCGAGCCCGATCCAGCCTGCCCCCGGCAGGAACACCTCGCACCACGCGTGCAGGTCGGTGAAGTCGGCCTCGGCGCCTGACGGGCCGTCGAGCGACTTCACGTCCGGCTTCAGCTGGATCAGGTAGCCGGAGACGAACCGCGCTGCCAGGCCCAGATGACGCAGCGCCTGCACCAGCAACCACCCGGAGTCGCGGCAGGAGCCGGCCGCGTTGGCCAGCGTTTCCTCCGGCGTCTGCACGCCCGGCTCCATGCGGATCAGGTAGCGGATGTCGCGCTGCAGCCGCTGGTTGAGCGAGACCAGGAAATCGATCGTGCGCTGCTCGGACACGTCGATCGACTGCAGGAAATCGCGCAGCAGCGGCGTCAGCGCTTCGCGCACCAGATAGGGCGCCAGGTCATGGTGCAGCGACGCCTCGTAGCGGAACGGGAAATTCTCGGCGGTAGGCTCGAGAAAGAAGTCGAACGGGTTGTAAACCGCCATTTCGGCGACCAGGTCGACCGTAACGCGGAACTCGGTCGTCTTCTCCGGAAACACCAGCCGCGCCAGATAGTTTGAAAACGGATCCTGCTGCCAGTTGATGAAGTGCTCGTCCGGCTCGATGCGCAGCGAATACGACAGGATCGGCGTGCGGCTGTGCGGCGCCGGGCGCAGCCGAACGACCTGCGGCGACAGGGCAACGCGCTGGTCGTAGCGGTACTCGGTGACGTGGTTCAGGGCGACGTGGATCGACACGATGGAGTCTCGTCAGCGGCGAATCGAAGGCGCCTCGGCGCCATGAAGTGGACGCAACCGGCGTGCCGGCCTCTGCACGCAACGCCGGTCATCGGCTCAGCGCGGCGGGCGCAACGCAGCGCCTTCGGCAACCAGTTGCACGTGCGCATCGTCGGGATGCACGTCGCCCTCGACGCTAGCCGGCAGCGGCGCGCGCACCGGGTGGGTCAGATCGGTTTCGAGTCTCGGCGCACCCGGCGCCACCACGGCGTCGCGCCAGGTCGGCTCCGGTATCTCCTGGAACACCTGCTTCAGGCGCGTTCCCCAGGTGTTGCTGATCATCTGCATGTACTGGTTGCTGTGATCGATCTGCACGAAGCGGGTGACGCGCAATGCGCCGGTCTCGTAGACGAGCAGGTCGAGCGGCAGTCCGACCGAGATGTTCGACCGCAGCGTCGAGTCCATCGAGATCAGTGCGCACTTGGCCGCCTCGTCCAGTGGCGTCGAGGGACTGATCACGCGGTCGATGATCGGCTTGCCGTACTTCGACTCGCCGATCTGGAAATACGGGTTCTCCGGCGTGGCTTCGATGAAGTTGCCTGCCGCGTAGACCTGGAACAGCCGCATGCCTTCGCCGTGGATCTGGCCGCCGAAGATGAAATTGCAGTTGAATTCGATGCCGGCGTCCTTCAGCGCCGGGGCATCGCGGGTGCGCACCTCGCGCACCGCCTCGCCCACCACCCGCACCGCCTCGAAAATCGTCTTCGCATTCCAGACGCTGTCGTCGTGCGGCCCGATCCGCTCGCAGACGACCTGTCGCACCGCCTGCGTGATCGCCAGGTTGCCTGCCGACAGCAGCACCAGCAGCCGCTCGCCCGGATGCTCGAACACCGTCATCTTGCGGAAGGTCGAGATTTGGTCGACGCCGGCGTTGGTGCGCGAATCGGAGAGGAAAACGAGGCCGGCGTTCAGCCGCATCGCCACACAGTAGGTCATTGCTCGGTCCGGGGGTGCATCTACGGGACGATTCTACGAAGAGGTCGATGATCAGCCTGCCGACAGCGGGACCAGGAAATCCTGGCTGATGCGCCCGCCGAGATCGTTGATGCGCTCGAGAAACACGGTCAGGTAGTTGTGCAGGCCCGTGTGCAGAATGTCCTCGATGCGACCGTAGCGCAGTTCGGCGCTCAGCAGGCCGGCGCGCCGCTCGGTCTCGCCCGAGCGGCTGTTGCGGACCATTTCGAGGTTGTGGCAAACCTCGGTGACGCAGGCGGCGAGCGAGCGCGGCATGTCTGCGCGCAGGATCAAAAGTTCGGCGACGCGCTCCGGCGTGATCACGTCGCGGTAGACCTTGCGATAGACCTCGAAGGCCGAGACCGAACGCAGGACTGCCGCCCAGTAGTAGAAATCGCGCTGCGGACCAGCGCCGTTGCCACGCGCGCCGGGCACAAGTTCCAGCGCATCGGCCGTGTCATGGAACTTCACGTCGAGAATCCGCGCCGCATTGTCGGCGCGCTCGAGGAAGGTGCCCAGCCGGGTGAAGAAGAACGCCTCGTCCTTGAGCATCGTGCCGATGGTCACGCCGCGCGAAACATGCGAGCGGTACTTCACCCATTCGAACAGTTGCTGCGGATCGCGTTCGAGGGCCCGCTCGCTGAGCCGCTTCTGCAGTTGCAGCCAGGTGTCGTTGTGCACTTCCCACACTTCGGTGGTCAGTGAGCCGCGCACGGCGCGCGCGTTCTCGCGCGCCGCCTGCATGCATGAATAGATCGACGACGTATTCGTCGGGTCGCGCACCATGAAGTCGAGCACGTCGCGTGCGGTCAGCAGCGGATACTTGGCATCGAAGACCGGCTGCAGTTCGGAGATCCCCAGCATCGCCCGCCAGCCGCGCTCGGCCTCCTCCGCCGACTGCGGCAGCATCGATGTCGACATGTTCACGTCGAGCATGCGCGCGGTGTTCTCTGCGC
>JBFGOX010000243.1:0-5181 GCA_041565015.1 Burkholderiaceae bacterium | reverse complement strand
TTCAGCAGGTCGCGCACCTCCCAGTTGACCTCCATCTTCACCCGCGGCGAATCAAGGATCGCAAAGCCGATGAGTTCATCGCCGACCAGCAGCGGCACGATCAGCCACGCGTTGCCTAACTTCTCGAGCCAGTCCGGCAGTCCGAAACCGCCCTGCCCGGCTGGGTCGCGACGCGCCAGCGGCACTTCGATCACCCACCCGGTGCGGGCGAGAAATACGGGTAGTCCCCCGGCAACAGGCTCGACGGCTTCGACCGGCGGCTGGTTCAAGCGCGCGACTTGCACGTAGCCGGCCTCTCGCTTCAGCCAAAGCCCGCCGCCCGTGCTTTCGACGAGGTCGGCCAGCGCGCGGACGCACACTTCCTCCATTGGCCGTCTATCGTCAGACGCGGTGAGCGTGCGCGTGAACTTCAGCCACTCCTCGCGATAGTCGTAGCGGTAGGAGAAGAAGTTCTTGGCCACCAGCACGCGCAGCTTGGCGCGGAAGGTGCTGGAGACGACGACCAGCGCCAGGAAGAGGAACGCACCGAAGACGATCACCGTTTGCAGCGTTTTGCCCCAGGTGCCGCCGAAGTAGCGGACGTAATAGCCGGAGCCGGCGACGACGAGCAGATACACGCCGGCGGCCAGCACGGCGGTGGAACCGGCGATCACGCCGCGCGAGACGCTGATCTCGAATGTCCAGTCGCGGTTTCGCTGGGCGGCCACACCGAGCAGCGGAATCGCCAGCGCATGGGCAAGGCCGCGCGCCGCCCAGAAGTGAGGGTCCAGTCCGCGGAACAGCAGCGCGTCCGAGTACACGACCACGTCGAGCACGAAGGGGCCGGCCAGCCCGATGCACAGGGGTCGCAGGTTCCAGCGTTGCGTCGACGGGCTGTGCCGGTAGACCTGCTCGGCCAGCGCAACGCCGACCAGCGCCAGGGCGAGATGCGCGCCGAAGATCAGCGTCGGCGCCGGGCCTTCGATCAGCAGGCCGGGCGGCGGCATGCCGACAAGCAGCGCGGCGGCCGCAGGGCTGACCACCAGCGCATAGGTCCACCCAGCACTGCGCCGCCTGGCCTGGCCGTTGGGACGATGTTGTGGCCGCAGAAGAATGACGGCGAGAAACGCCACCGCGCAGCCCAGCCGCAGCGTGTCGAACGCGTGCGCTGTTCGCCACAGCGGCAGGCTCGGGCCGAGGGTGAACGTGGCGGTGACGCCGGCCCAGAACGCACTGAGCGTGACCGCGGCCAGCAGCAGCATCGCCCGCCCGCCCCCCTTCCAGCCGACCGACAACTGGATCGCGAAGGCGGCAAACGCGAACGTGGCGACGCCGTAAGACCAGACGGCCGGGTTCTGGTACCAGTCGGGGCTGATGTTCTCGGGAATCAAGTGCTGAGGCTGGCGGTCGGATCGTCAGGAAGCAGCGCGTCGCGCGCTTTTCAGCAACGAGGATAAGGGTTTGCGCCCCGCCGTGGATCGGCCGCCCGCTGCACGGCTGCCGCAATCTGCGCGGTGGGTATCAGCGCCTAGTGGGCGCCCTCGCGGAACAGGACGACGCGAACGGTTTCGAAGAGAATCACCCAGTCGAGAAACAGCGAATGGTTCTTCACGTAATACAAATCGAACTGCAACTTCTTGCGCGCGTCCTCGACCGTGGCGCCGTAGCTGTAGCGCACCTGCGCCCAGCCGGTGATGCCTGGTTTCACGCTGTGGCGCACGTCGTAGAACGGGATTGTTTCCTTCAGCGACTTCACGAACTCCGGCCGCTCCGGCCGCGGGCCGACGAAGCTCATTTCACCTCGCAGGACGTTGATCAGTTGCGGCAGCTCGTCGATGCGGAGCTTGCGGATGATCCGCCCGACGCGGGTGACTCGCGTATCGGCGCGTATCGCCCAGCGCGCCACGCCGTCACCCTCGGCGTCCGCCCGCATGCTGCGAAATTTCAGGCACGTGAAGCGGCGACCGCCCAGGCCGACCCGCTCCTGGCGGAAGATCACCGGCCCCGGGCTATCGAGCCGGATCGCGATTGCGGTGACGATCATAAGCGGCAGCGCCAGCACCAGCATCACTGCGGAGACCATCAAGTCGAACGCGCGCTTGATGAAACTGCGTAGCCCGCCCTGCGCGAAACCCTGGCCGTAGATCAGCCAACTGGCCTTCAGCGACTCGATCGGCACTTCGCCGCGCACCCGCTCGTACATGCCGGCCAGGTCAGTGATCGGCACCCCGCTGATGCGACAGTCGACCAGTTCGCGCAGCGGCAGCACCCCGCCGCGCTGCTCGCGCACCGCGACGATGACCTCCTTGACACCCAGGCCGTGAACGATCTCCGGCAAAGGCAGCGCACTCGGCAGGACTCGGTCGGCCGCCACCGCGCGCGAATCGCCGTCGTGCGCGGTGGGATAGAAGCCGACGATCGACAGCGACGGATAGCCGAGCGCTGCCAACGCCTTTTCGACCCCGGCGGCGTCCTCGCCGGTACCCACGATCAGCACGCGCTTGGCGCCGACACCGGAACTGCTGGCCCAGAAGACGAACTGGCGCAGCAGGATCAGCCCGCAGAGGCTGAACAGGATCGTGTAGCCGATGGCGTTGCGCGCCGCGTAGCCATGCGGCGTGACCGAAAACAGCACATAGGCAACCGGGACGCCAAGCGCCACGGCCAGCAACACCCGGCCAAGATGCGTGCCGAAGCTGGCGCCACCCTCGCGCCGGTAAAGCCCGAGCGAGCCGTTCAACGCCAGCATGAGGCTGGCAAAGACAATGGCCGGCAACAGCGTGTCGACGGGTTGCCGCATCACGCCGCCCGCGTGCACGGTCATCGCCAATGGCACGACCGCCATCAGCAACAAGGCGTCGGCGGTCAGCATCAGCACCGAACCCACAGACACGTGGTGCCTGAACAGCCGGATCATCGGCCGCGATCCCCCCGCTCCATCGCCTGCGCGCCTCGACTCTCTTGGAAGTGCTCAGGGTACGCGGGGATCATGAAAATCGTGCTGCCGAATCTGCGTATTGCAAAAACACGAGAAGGGATGCCGAAATGGGGTCGTCGTGTGAGGCACTCCTGGCGCGGGTTAGCTGGCGAGCAATTCCTAACCGCGCCTAACCGCGGTTCAGAGGCTGTATACCAAGTTTGCGCTAGTCCAACAATCGTGAGCGTACGTATTCGGTCTGCGCGGTTATGAGCGGCCAGCAAAAGCCGATCGATGGTGTCGACTGAAGGCCGATCGGAGACACGCCGCGACGACCGTCAATCAAACAGAAGTCCGCTCTGACTTTCCGGTCAAGCGCGAAGAATCGGTTATCGGGCCCTCGAGGTCACGCGGCATCGCTGAATGCCCTGCACCACGAGTCGGCCGCTTCCCGCCGCTGCGACGACATGCCGAAAGGCTCTGGCGCCCGGCAGGGCCTCAGTGCTGGTCGGCTAACGGCGGTTGCTGGGCATCAAGCTGACCGCGCTCGACCTCACGTGGCCGTGTGAACACGCCAATCCAAGCCTTGTGGAGCAAGTGCGGCAGCAGGAGATGAAGCGGCATGCGCAACCAGTGGCTGCGGACATATAGGGCGAACGCCGCCGTGCCCGACGTCGGCAATCGGCAGCTCCCGTGCGCGGTCGCCAATGCGGGCAGGAACAAACCATCCATGAGTCGGGCCGCCGATTCAGAGGGTCGCCCTGGGCAGTGCGCAAGGATCTCATCAGGCACCGGGGTCGAGAGCAGGCGCCGGCAATAGCGCAGCCCGTAGAAAAGCGGCCGGCCGAGGTTGAGTCGTTCTGCGCGCGCAAGAAGGCGACCCCAGTAGTCCGCTTCGCCCGCGTCCGCGCGAAGAAGCGCGTCGAGGTCGACAAGGTCACGCAAGCCGTGCGCCCACTCGCCCTCGTGGAACAGGTGCGTCGCACTGTGCAGCACCAGATCAAGCGGGTCCGGTACGCGGAATCTCGGAAACTCCTCCAGAGACCTTGCCGCCTCGATGATCGGCTCTGGGTCGGTCCGAACGCGCGCGGTGAGCGGCAAGATGTTGTGGTGCAAGTCGAGCACGGTTCTTCTTCGGATATGCATCATCGGCGGCAGTTCGTGCATCCACCGCCGGTAATACCGCTCATCGTATGCACTGTGATGGCTACCGACCCAACCGCCAAGCATCAACGCCGCCTCGGCCGCGTCGAGCTGCGCCCGCGGCACCAGCAGGTCGATGTCCGAGAAAAGCCTTCCAGCAGCCGGCGGCAGCCCGGCCGCCACATACGCAGCGCCCTTGAGAAGAAGCACCGGGCCCTCGAGGTCCGCCAGCGTGCGCGTCAACTGGACAAGTTCCCAGCGCACCGCGCGCTGCTGCTGGCCTGCCACGGTCAGCATCGCCTGCATGTGCCGCCAGACCGGCCGCGGCAACGCTTGCTGCATTTCGCACTCAGTCGCCAGCGCGCCAAGCCGGCCGAGCAGCCCCGCAGCAGCGGCCTGACGCACGACCAGGTCCCACGTCGCAGCGCTGAAGTCGGCCATCGCCCGCGGCTCGCGCAGCGCCAGCAGCAGATGGTTCCAACCGGGCCTCATGCGACCAGTTCCTCGAAACTGCGCAGCGCTTCGTCCAGACGCGAATAAGTGAAGTCCCAGCAGTCGCAGCGGTCGACCAACGCGGCACACAGGTCGAAACCCAGCCGCCCAAGCAGGCTGTAGTTGAATGCATGGTTGGCCAGGTGCATGAACGCATCGGCCTTCGGTCGGGCACTGAGTCGCGTCTTGGCGTCTCGTTGCCAGCGCGGGAAGACGATGTGCGCCGCCTGGCCCTTTTTCGAAAGGCCCGCAACGCTCTCGAGCGAAGGCTTCAGGTGAGAGACCGTGCCCTTGTGTGTATCGTGCGCCGTCTCGCCGAACACCGCCTTCGAATCGAATGCGCGAATCACGTCGATCGACTTGTTCTTCAGACTGACCGGACGCGCCAGCGGTTCGATGCCTCCGTCGTCCCGATCGACGACGGTCAGTTCGTCCGAAAGCAGGCGCCAGCCGGATAGCATCAGCGCTGCCGTCAGCGTGCTCTTGCCGGCGCCGGGGTCGCCCGGCAGGACCACGCAGTGTCCGTGGCGTTCAAGCACCGCAGAGTGAAGCAGTAGATAGTGGTGAGCCTGGGTAGCGATGCACCAGTTCATGCCCCACTCGAGGAGCGCGTAAGCCTGATCAGCTGGCAACGGCCTGAACGGCTGGTA
>JBFGOX010000242.1:0-5182 GCA_041565015.1 Burkholderiaceae bacterium | reverse complement strand
CCGCCGTCGACGCCGCATCAGCGCAGGGCTGGCGACGGCCGCTGCTGGCGTGGCTGAACGTGCAACTGCTGCGTGCGGAAACGCTCGGCGACACCGGCGATGCCGAACGGCTGCGCAGAAGGATCGGTGCCGTCCAGTCGACGCCGTAGCGTGTCGATGGCTCGGGGCGCGCTTCAGTCGGCGAAGCTCAGCCGGACCCGTCCCAGCACGCCGTAGTCGGCCTCGATTGCGTCGCCCGGCGTGATCTGCATCGGCACCATGCAGGTCCCGGTGGAAACCACCTGGCCCGCCTGCAGCGTCAGCCCAAGTTGACTCACTTCGTTGACCAGCCAGGCCAGCGCGTCACGCGGATCGCCGAGCACCGCCTCGCCCCGCCCGACTCGTTGCAGCACCGTCCTACCACCCCGGTTGACGATGGCGCGGACTTCATGATTGCGAAAGTCGTGCTGCCGCCAGTCGAGGCGACTCGGCGATCCGAACACGAACCGCCCCGCGCAGGCGTTGTCGGCGAGCAGTTGCGGTTCGCCCGCCTTGACGAAATCGGCGAAACGCGACGAAGGCACTTCGATCGACGGAAAGACGGTATCTACTGCAGCGAGCACTTCGTCGACCGAATACGGTGCACCGCGTGGCGCAAGATCGCGGCCAAAGGCGAAGCCGAACTCGGGTTCGGCCACACGCATGCCGTTTCCGCGGGCCGGCACCACGTCGCCGTCGCGATGCACCCGCGAGGCCAGGATTCGGCCGGCAAGCGGCCCGCTGACGCCGATGTGCTCGCGACCAGCCTGACTGGTGGCCGCGATTTTCCATCCCAGGACCCGGTTGCCCGACACGTTCGGCCACAACGCCTGGATCTGGTATCCCTCGGCGCGCGTCTGCGGCCGTATGTCCGAACCGAGATCACCCATGAACTGGCCGGATTCGGCGCAATCCCACAGCAGCCTTGCTGCGACAAGGTACTTGTCCGTCATGCCGTTTCGCCGTCAGTCGCGTGATCGTGTCGAATGGTATCTTGACCAGACCCGTTGCCGAACGTCGACCGCGAACAGTGCGACGTTAACGAAGCACTCGATTGTCCAGAGGAGGATTTCATGACCAAGATGATCAGTTACAAGCGGCCCGATGGCCGGAGCGTCGACGGTTATCTCGCTGAATCGGTCAGTGCCGCGAATGCCCCGGGGATCGTGGTGATCCAGGAATGGTGGGGGCTGAATGATCAGATCCGCGGCGTAGCGGACAAGCTGGCCCTGTCCGGGTATCGCGCGCTGGTTCCGGATCTGTACCGCGGCAAGGTCGCGCTTGAAGTCAACGAAGCCGAACATCTGATGAAGGACCTGAATTTCAGTGATGCCGCGGGTCAGGATGTACGCGGCGCCGTGCAGTTCCTGAAATCCTCCGGCAGCCCGAAGGTCGGCGTCACGGGTTTCTGCATGGGCGGGGCACTGACGGTGCTGACGGCCGTGAATGTTCCGGAAACCGATGCGGCCGTGATCTGGTACGGCGTGCCGCCGCTCGAGTTCGTCGACGCCGGCAAGATCAAGGCGCCGCTGATGGGGCACTTTGCGATCGACGACGACGCGTTTCCAATCGCATCGGTCGACGCGCTGGAGGCAAAACTGCGCAAGGCCGGCGTCGGCTTCGAATTCTTCCGCTACAACGCGAAACACGCCTTCGCGAACGAGACGGCGGATTCGAAGAATCTCCCATTCCTGAAATACGACCCCAAGTCGGCCGAACAGGCGTGGAGCAGAACCATGGACTTTCTGGCCAAGCATCTGAAGTAGGTTTCGATCCGCGAGGTGGGTCCGGCGGGCCGAGCAAAAGGGCCGGCGATCCGCTGCGCGGCAGTTGGGCTCGACTGCTGCTGCGCAACGATCAGCGAATGACGAAATAGCGGTCGTGCGTCGTTGAGCGAATGATTCCTGCGCCTGCGCACGCTTGGCGGTCGAGCGACGGCGTCGAACTCGCCGTTCGGCCAGATGCGGTCGGCGGCAGGCGCGGCAAGCGGAGAACGAGCCGCGCCGGTTGACGGCGCTGCCGCCAGGCTCTTACAGCCCCGGCGATCGCCCGTCGAGCCGCGATATGGCAAACAAGAACAGACCATGGCAGTGAGCATCAGGCCGGCCGGTGACGCCGATCGACCCAATATCTTCACGGTGCATGTGCGGGCGATTCGCGAAACGTGTTCGCGCTCATACTCCTCGCAGCAGATCGACGTCTGGGCCGGGCTCCTGTCACCCGACAGTTACACGGCACCACTTCGGAAACGGGTTCTGGTCGTGGCCACGGACGCATCCGACGTCGTTGGGTTCGGGCAGCTCGCGCCCGATGAAGGCGAAATCGAAGGCATTTACGTACGACCGGACCGGCAGGGCGAGGGCATCGGGCGGATGTTGCTGTCCGCGCTTGAGGCGCAGGCCCGGGTGCGCGGCATCAGCAGCCTCGAACTGGCAGCGACGCTCAACGCCGTCGGCTTCTACGAGCGCGCAGGCTACACGCAGCGCCGCGTCGCAGTGCACCGGCTGCTGAGCGGCTTCGAGCTTCAGTGCGTTCGAATGGGCAAGGAATTGATCGCCGGCCCGGCCCGCCAGACGAGGGGATGAAGCTGGCGAAGGCCCGCCGAGTCGCGACGTTGCGCGCATCGCTGCCCTACGGCCTTTGCGATTTTGCGCGCACCGGATCGCCGACCGTCGCTCGTCTGCGCCTGATTGACCTGAATCAGTTGATTGATTGCCGCAGCCATTGATGGCCGCAGGCCACGCCAATAGCATTTGACTGATCCCCTCGCTTTCGTCGTTGCGCGGAACTGATCGTCCAGGCAACGAGACATCAGTCGCTGGCTGCGCGACGAAAGTCAGGACAGGCATCGATTCTCGACGCGGGCACCGCCGCCGGGCATGCGTGCTGTGAATGTTCGCGCCGGCGACATGCAACGCGCGTCCCGACCTCTTGCATTGCTCGCCGCGGCTGCGCAACCGGCTCGGCGCCGCGTCGGCGAAGAAAACCATGAGGCAAATACCATGGCCACCAAGAAGAGGTTTTTCCAGCACTTTGGCAGCGCCATCGGATTTCTGGCGCTGCTGTTCGTGCCGGCCGGCTTCGCTCATGCCGACTGCGCCGTGGACGCAAGCGGCGGGGTCTACTGCGGCGGAGGCCGCTGCGTCGCGGATCGCAACGGCACGATCTGGTGTGCTCGCGCCTATCTGGGTGACGCCGTCCGCACGCGTGACGGCAGCGTGTTGTGCGGCGCTGGTCAGTGCGAGACCGATTGGCGCGGCCAGGTCCACTGCTCTGCAATCGTAGGCGGGGCCGTGCTTCGGGACAGCGGCGGACGTGTGCGCTGCTATGGACGGTGCGAGCGCGCCGCCGCGGATCGGTGCGAGCACACGCCCGCGGACGTCTCAGGGTGATGCCGCCCAACGTCATTAGGTCCGTCCACGCCTTTTCGACGGGATGGGCCGAGGTGCACGCAGAGCACCGGTACGGCAGTGCAATGCCACGACTGTGGTGGGCATTGACTTCGCAAAGCTGGATCAGGATCCCGATCAACGCCTATGCCATCGCGCATCGCGACGGTCTCGTGCTGTTCGACACCGGGATGGATCCGGCCATTGCGACAGATCCTGACTACGTTTCCAGCGCCATCGGCCGGTTCTTCCTGCGCAGGTTGTTTCGCTTTCAGATCGGCCCTGGCGATGCGCTGAACCGCAAGCTCGGCGACCTCGGATTCGCGCCTTCCGACGTGGTCAAGGTGGTCGTCTCGCACTTGCATTGGGACCATATCGGCGGCATCGCACATGTCCCCCAGGCCGACCTGCTGGTCAGCACGCGGGAATGGCGTCAGCTGTCCAGTCCGCACCCGGAACGCGAATGGCTTTTCCGCGAACACATCGAGCTGAAGGGCGCAAAGTGGCGCCGGATCGACTTTTCACCGACCGATGATCCGTTGTTCGCCCCTTTCGGCGGCTGCTACGACGTGATGGGCGACGGGTCGATGGCCGTTGTGCCGACGCCGGGCCACACGCCCGGGTCGATGTCCCTGCTGGTGCGCAGCGGCGGATCGCCACCGCTTCTGTTCGTCGGCGATCTGACCTACGACGCGGCGTTGCTGATGCGAGACCAGGTCCCGGGCACTGGCGATGCAGCGCAGCTGCGTTCGTCCTTCGCCAAGGTCCGAACCCTCAAGGCGCAATTGCCGGATCTCATCGTCTTGCCCAGCCACGATCCGGCAGCAGCCGCGGCGCTGTCGTCAGCGCGAACGTCGCGATGACGATTACCGACACGGCTGGCCGATGCGCAGTCGCAGCCGGATTGCCCAGCGCTGATCATCGTTGTCGGCGCGCTGGAGCCGGCGTTCGGTCACCAGACTTCGACGATAAGCATGCCGGGCGGCATGCGCGGCCCACGCGACCCGGGCCGACCGATTCGTATCTCGACGATCCACATTGGGGCGACAGCGATGCAAAAGACAACACGCAGCCGCGGCGTTTCATTCTGGGCGCTGCAGCTTCCCGGATGGCATCTGCTGATCTATCTCGTCTACGCGCAGGGCATCACCGCATTCGGGTATGAATGGGGGGTGGCCATGGGCACGCAGGAGCCGCCGGAAGTGATCACCGAGGTTGGCGCCGCATTCTGGTATGGCTTCGCATTCGGCGACTTGCTGATCTACATCCCCATCCTGCTGGCGGGACTCATCGGCCATCTGCGGACAGCGCAATGGGGCCGAACCTGGATGGCGGCAGCGCTGGGAATCACCGTTTACTGGCCGGTCGTCTGTCTTGCCGCCGTGGTCGACGCGCGAGGGGCGCCCGGATGGCACGTGACGGACGAGGGGCCCTACTGGATGGTGCTGCCGCTGATCGCCGCCTGGGGTGCATGGGGCCTGGTCACGATCACGAGGGCGCACCATCGGGCCACGCGACCGGACGCCACGGACGGCTCCGTTTAGCCCGGCGCGAGACCGACCTCCAACAGCCACCAGAAATCTGACGACCACACGATGAAGGCAATCGTCCAGGACATCTACGGTTCAGCCGACGTACTGGAACTGAGGGACATCGACAAGCCTTCGGTCGGCAATGACGACGTGCTCGTGCGCGTTCACGCCGCCGGCGTCGATCCCGGTGTGTGGCACCTGATGACGGGTCTGCCGTACTTGGTGCGCATCGCCGGCTTCGGG
>JBFGOX010000241.1:0-5187 GCA_041565015.1 Burkholderiaceae bacterium | reverse complement strand
GTCAGCAGCAGGTGGTACGCGTCGATTTCGAGCATGCGCCGGAGGCGGAAGTGCTGACCGCGCACCTGGATGAATTCGCGCGGCTGCTGCCCGACTGCGATCTGGTGCTGCTGTCCGACTACGGCAAGGGTGGGCTGACGCACATCACGCGGATGATCGAATTGGCGCGCGCGGCCGCCCGGCCGGTGCTGATCGACCCGAAAGGTGACGACTATTCACGCTACGCGGGCGCCACCCTGGTCACGCCCAACGTCGCCGAATTGCGCGAAGTGGTCGGCCGCTGGCGCAACGAGGCCGACCTCGAACGGCGCGCACAGGCGCTGCGCCGGGACCTTGACCTGCAGGCCGTGCTGCTGACGCGCAGCGAAGAAGGCATGACGCTGTTCACGGAGGAGCCGACCTGGAGCATTCCCGCGCAGGCGCGCGAAGTCTTCGACGTCAGCGGCGCCGGCGACACGGTGATTGCCGTGCTGGCCGTGATGATGGCCGCGGGCCGGTCGTTGCGCGAGGCGGTCGCTGCGGCCAACCGCGCCGGCGGTATCGTTGTCGGCAAACTGGGCACCGCGACCGTGTCGTACGAGGAACTGTTCTCCGAGGCGTCATCTGCATGACTGTCATCGTCACCGGCGCCGCCGGCTTCATCGGCGCCAACCTGGTCAAGGCGCTCAATGAGCGCGGCGAAACGGACATCGTCGCCGTCGACAACCTGACGCGAGCCGACAAGTTCCGCAACCTGGTCGACTGCGAGATCGACGACTACCTGGACAAGGCCGATTTCCGCGCCCGCGTCGCCCGCGGCGAGATCGCGCGGCCCGCGGTCGTGTTCCACCAGGGCGCCTGCTCGGACACGATGGAATCCGACGGCCGCTACATGCTCGACAACAACTTCCGTTACTCGCTCGAGTTGCTCGCCTGGTGCCAGGCGAACAAGGTGCCGTTCATCTATGCATCATCGGCGTCGGTCTACGGTCTGGGCCCGGTATTTGCCGAGGGGCGCGAACACGAGAAGCCGCTGAATGTCTACGGCTATTCGAAGTTCCTGTTCGACCAGATCGTTCGCCGGCGACTGCGATCGTTCGTGGCGCCGGTGATCGGCCTGCGCTACTTCAACGTCTACGGGCCGCGCGAGGCGCACAAGGGCCGGATGGCATCGGTCGCCTTCCATCACTTCAACCAGTTCCGCGCCGACGGCAAGGTGCGGCTGTTCGAAGGCAGCCACGGCTACGCCAATGGCGAGCAGCGGCGCGACTTCATCCACGTCGACGATGCGGTGGCGGTCAACCTGTTCTTCCGCGAGCGGCCGACCTCCGGCCTGTACAACGTGGGCACTGGCCGCGCGCAGGCGTTCAACGACGTCGCGATCACCGTCGTCAACACGCTACGCGGCAAGAGCGGCGAACCGCCGCTGGCACTGGCCGACGCGGTCGCGCAGCGGCGCCTCGAGTATGTGCCGTTTCCCGAGGCGCTGCGCGGCAAGTACCAGGCCTTCACGCAGGCCGACCTCACTCAGCTGCGCGCGGCGGGGTTCGCCGCACCGATGTCGAGCGTCGAGCAGGGCGTGGCCGCCTACGTCGACTGGCTGCTGAAGAACGACTGATGCGGCTGACAGCGGACCAGCGCCGCGCCGCCTTCCTCGACCGCGACGGCGTGATCAACATCGATCACGGCTACACGTATCGGCGTGAAGACTTCGTCTTCGTCCCGGGCACCCTCGCCGCCTGCGCGCAGCTGCATCGGTGGGGCTTCGCGCTGGTGGTGGTGACCAACCAGTCGGGCGTCGGTCGCGGCCTGTACACGGAAGCCGATTTCCAGCGCCTAACGGCGTGGATGAAGGACGAATTTGCCGCCGCGGGTGCGCCGTTGGCCGGCGTCTATCACTGCCCGCACCACCCGGAGGCGACGCTGGCAGCCTTCCGCAGGACCTGCGAGTGCCGCAAGCCCGCGCCGGGGCTGCTGCTGGCCGCAGCGCGCGAGCTGTCGCTCGATCTCGCGCATTCGGTGCTGTTCGGCGACAAGTCCTCCGACATCGAAGCGGCGACTGCCGCAGGCGTGCCGCAGCGCGTGTTGCTCGGCATCAACGGCGGTGCTCTGCCGGCCGCGGACCCGGCGTCGCAGGCCACGGCGCGCTTTGCCTCGCTGGCCGATGCGGTAGCCAGCCCCGCCTTGCGCGCGACCCTGGCACAGGATGCGCATGCCTGAAGCTGCGCCGCCGTTCGAAGCCAAGGTCGTGGCGCGCGAGGATCTCGCGCGCGAAGTGCAGCGACTGCCGCGGCCGATCGTGCTGACCAACGGCGTCTTCGATCTGCTGCATCGTGGACACGTCACCTACCTGGCGCGGGCACGCGCGCTTGGCGCCAGTCTTGTGGTGGCGGTGAATTCCGACGCCTCAGTGCGACAGTTGGGCAAAGGCGGGGACCGGCCGATCAACGCCCAGGCAGACCGTGCAGCGGTGCTCGCCGCGCTGGAAAGCGTGTCGCTGGTCACCGTGTTCGACGAGGCCGTGCCGTTGCCGGTGCTCGAGATCGTCCGCCCCGACGTGTATGCGAAGGGCGGTGACTACGACATGGCCGCGATCCCCGAGTCGAAGCTGGCGCGTTCCTGGGGCGCGAAGGCGGTCGCGATCCCGTTCGAGTTCGAGCGCTCGACCAGTGCGCTGCTGGCGCGCGTGCGCGGCGGCTGATCACCTTTCTGCGACACGGCATGAGTCAAGCGTTGCTTCCGCCGCCTCGCCACCGAGTCCTTGCCTGGGCGACATCCGCAGATTGAGCGCTGCCGACGATTCGCTGTGGGTGATGGGAGACGTGCAGGGCTGTCTGGACAGCCTGCAGTCGCTGCTGCGGCGGCTGCCGCCATCGGCACGGCTCGTTTTCGTCGGCGACATGGTCAACCGCGGCCCGCAGTCGTTGCTGTCGCTGCGCTTGGTCCGGTCGTTGCGTGACCGCGCCGAGGCGCTGCTCGGCAACCACGATCTGCACTTGCTTGCCGTGGCCGCTGGCATCCGGCCGCAGCATGGCGACGACACGCTGGGCGAGATCCTCGCCGCCCCCGATCGCGATGAACTGCTCGACTGGCTGCGCGCGCGGCCGCTGGCCCTGGTGCGGGACGGAGCGCTGTTCGTTCATGCCGGCGTCCTGCCGCAGTGGAACGCGGCTCAGGTGCTGGCGCTTGCCGCCGAGGTCGAAACGGGCCTGCGTTCGGACGATTGGCGCGCGTTTCTCGCCACGATGTACGGCAACCAGCCGGCACGGTGGGACGACCGCCTCGCAGGCGCCGATCGCGCGCGCTGCGTGATCAACGCGCTGACCCGCCTGCGCTTCGTCGCCGCCGACGGCACGATGGACTTCGCCGTCAAGGCCGGCCCATCCGAAGCGCCGCCAGGGTTCGTACCTTGGTTCGAACATCCGGAGCGGGCCACCCGCGGCATGCCGGTCGTCTTCGGCCACTGGTCCGCCCTGGGGTTGATGCTGCGTGACGACGCCTTGTGTCTCGACAGCGGCTGCGTATGGGGCGGCAACCTTACTGCGCTGGGCTGGCCGAGTCGGCGGCTCGTTCAGGTGCCGTGTCGGCCGTATCGTCAGATCGCCTCGGCGCGGCGTTGAAGTGGCGGCCGGTCGGCGCCGGAACGTTCAGCCAGGCGGCGACGCGTTCGGCGGCCGTGCCGGCGACATGGTGGCGGTTTTGGTCCCCGGTGGTCGGCACCGCGTCGAGTAACGCCACCTCGATCTGCAGGCGCCGCGCGACCAGGATGTTCCACAGCGAAGCCACCAGTCCCGTTTCGCCGACGAACGCCGGCGCCGTCGACGGCTTGCCGTCTTCCGTGTAGCGCAATGCCACCGGCCAGCAGGGACTTCCGACCTCGATCGCCGGCGCGACCAGATTCGAATGGAACGGCAGCAACGCGCTGCCGTCGGTCGTCGTGCCCTCGGCGAACACGGCCACCGTCTCGCCGTCGCGCAGTCGGTCGCGCACGTTATGGTTCATCGATGCCACCGCATGCCGGCGGCCGCGCTCGATGTACAGCGTGCCGACCCTCGTCACCAGCGTGCCGAGCAAGGGCCAGTTCCTGATTTCGGACTTGGCGACGAAACGGCTCGGGACAGTCGCATTCAGCGCGAAGATATCGATCCAGGAAATGTGATTCGCGAGCAGCATCCGTCCGCGACTACCCGTCTCCACGCCGGTCGACGCGAGTTCGGCGGCGAGCGGGACGCCGGCCACGCGCAGCCGCGCGCCGCAGATCACGAGCAGCAGCCGCGACCAGGCGCGAATGATCCGGTTGCGGCGCGTCTGCGCCAGCCACGGGAAAGCGGCCGCTGCAATGGCGACGCCCGCCAGCACATGCAGCAGCAGCAGCGCGATGCGCAGCGGTGCGACCAGGGCTCTCACGGCAATCGCGCGCGGATCGGGCTGGCCGTGATGGGCAGCATTGGGGCAGCGGGCACTTGCGCCGGCTTCGACGCCATCCAGAGCCTGCCTGGCCTCACCGGAAATTGGAGTCTGACCCCGATTTCCGGTCGAAGCGGATGTCGCCGCCGACGAGGGTGAGCATCGCGCGGCCGACCAGTTCGTAGCCGGAAAACGGCGTGTTGGCGCTGCGGCTCGCGAGTTCGGCGCGGCTGACCGTCCAGTGCGCCTGCGGGTCGAACACGACGATGTCGGCCTTGGCGCCGCCGCGCAGGGCGCCCGTGGGCTCGTTCAGGATGCGCGCCGAGTCGGCGGTGACTTTGGCCAGCGTGCGGGCGAGCGGCAGCGCTGCCCGCTCGCCCCATTTGAGCACCAGCGGCAGCAGGGTTTCCAGCGCGGTCGCGCCGGGCGCCGCTTCGCCAAAGGGCAGCAGCTTGTCGTCCTCGGCCACCGGCGTGTGATCGGAGCAGATCGCATCGATCGTGCCGTCGGCCAGGCCGCTGAGGATCGCGTCGCGGTCGCGCTGCGCGCGCAGCGGCGGATCGAGACGGAAGTTCGGATCGAAGTAGCCAATGTCGACGTCGGTCAGGTGCAGATGATGGATGCTGACGTCGGCCGTGACCGGCAGTCGCTCGCGCTTGGCCTGCCGCAGCAGTTCGACGCCGGCCGCGCTCGACAGCCGGCACAGGTGCACGCGGGCGCCGGTTTCGCGCTGCAGCTCGAACACCGTATGCAACGCCACCGTCTCGGCCACCGCCGGCACCACCGGCAGGCCGAGCCGGC
>JBFGOX010000240.1:0-5197 GCA_041565015.1 Burkholderiaceae bacterium | reverse complement strand
TGCGCGAGCGCGAGATCGACGCGGTCTCCGCCTACGTCGAACGTGCGTGGGGCCCGCGCAGCGCACCGCCGCCTCGTTCGGCGGCGCGTGGCGTGCCTTGACGCGGCCGCCGGCAGGCGGGTGGCATCGACCGGCAACGCATGGCTGAGCGCGGCAAGCCAGCCGACGACCGACGGCGTGCGCTCTTGCTGGGCGCCGGCAGCGGTCTTCTCGCCGCCTGCACGACCGCGCCGCAGAAGGCCCCGACGGGACCGGAAATTCCGCTATGGCCGAAACCGCCAGATCCGCCGCGCTTTGTCTATGAACACACGCTGCGCACACCGGCCGACATCGGCGTTCGGCAGGGACAGCACGACCTCCGCGAATGGCTGACCGGCGCGCAGCCGCTGAACGCACCGGTCTTCGAGAAACCCGCCGACGTTGCCGCGCGGGGCGGCCGCCTCTACGTCACCGACACCGTCGCCCGCTGGGTCATCGCCTTCGATGTGCCGCGTCGTCGCGTGTTCCGATTCGGCGTTCGCCCCGAGGGCCGCTTGGCGAAGCCATGGGGCCTGGCACTGGATGCCAGCGGCAATGTCTATGTGGCCGACTCGACCGCGCGCCGGATCATGGTCTACGACGGCTGGGGCCTGTTCAAGCGATCGATCGGCAACGAGCGGGAACTCGAACGGCCGACGGGCGTTGCCGTGAACGCCAGCGGCTCGCGCGTCTATGCCATCGACCGCGGCACCAACGAAAGCCAACGACACCGCGTGCAACTTTACGATGGTGACGGCGCGCACCTGCGAACCATCGGCAGCCGCGGCTCGGAAACGGGCGCATTCAATGTTCCAGTGGCTGGTGCAGTGGGCCCCGACGGCACGCTCCACGTTCTCGACGCCGGCAATTTCCGGGTGCAGGCGTTTTCCGTCGACGGGGAGTTCATCCGCGCGTTCGGGCATGTCGGCGCGGCTTATGGGGCACTGGCTCGACCGCGCGGTCTGGCCCTCGATGACCAGGGCCGCATTTACGTCAGCGATGCCGCATTCGGCAACGTGCAGGTCTTCGATGCTCAGGGACGGCTGCTGCTCGCGCTCGGCGGCATCGGTCGCCGCGACGAGCCTGGTCGCTACGGCCTGGCCAGTGGTGTGGCCGTCGACGAAACCGGGCGCGTCTACATCGCCGATCAGCTGTTCGGCAAGGTCGAGGTACTGCGGCCGCTATCGGAAAGCGAGGCCAAGACGCTGATGCGGCAAGTGAAGTCTGAATGACTTGCGGCATGGATCTTGCACCCCGGCAATAGTGGGTCGTTTGGTCGGATCAGGTACGCCGTCATGCGCTCATTTCTGAGAACGCTCGCCGTGGGTTCGGTGCTGTCAGTGGCTGTGCCGGCGCTCGCCGACGTCGACCTGCCGACCAAGTTTTCCAACCGCGACAGCATCGCCAACACGCGCCACAACATGACGCAGCGGGCACGCTCCGGTGGCTCGCCGAACTCGGCGGTGATGACGCCCTATCGCAACGATTACGACGAGGTCTGCGTCTACTGCCATACGCCGCACGGCGCAAGCGCCGCGCAGCTGCCGCTTTGGAATCGGACGATCGTGCCGACCACGTACCAGACCTACAGCACGGTGAACTCGAGCACGATCTCGCAGCCGGTTTCGCAGCCCGGCGCCAATTCCCTGGCTTGCCTGTCGTGCCACGACGGACAGACGGCGATCGACTCGATCATCAACATGCCCGGTTCTGGGCGTGCGTTGGCCACCCAGGCCGCCAGCGTGAACACTGGCTTTCTCAATGCGTGGGTCAATCCGGGCGGGCTGTCGACGTTCGCGCACGCCAACCTGGTCGAGTGCATGACGTGCCACGCGGCAGGCGTCGGCGTCGTCGGCGCCGGAGCGACTGATTTCCGCGCCTTTCTGCTCGGCACAGACCTGCGCGACGACCATCCGGTCGGCGTGCTCTACCCCGCGGCCGGCTCCAATCCCGAATTCAAGAATCCGACCGGCAACCTCGTCAATCTCCGCTTCTTCGACGGCAACGGCAATGGCCGGCCGGACAAGAACGAGGTGCGGATGTACAACACCGGAGAAGGCTTCGAGGTCGAGTGCGGCTCGTGCCATGACCCGCACGGCGTTCCATCCGCCGGTGCCGGCAGCGTCTTTAATCCGACCTTCCTGCGCGTCAACAATGCCGGCAGCGGACTCTGCCTGACCTGCCACACCAAATAGTCGTACCGATTTTCCCCGACCTGGTGATTCCTGGTCGTCGCCGGGGCCGTTCCCGTTTCCGAAGATCGGGACGGAGCCCGCTCAGCGCACCGCGATGCTCAGCGGCGTCAGCTGCATCCCAAAATGGGCGCGACAGTGCGCGGACGCTCCGCATAGCACCGATTGCGCCAATTCACGCACGTGTTCGTCTTCGATCGGCGGGCCATGCAGCGGGATCGTCCACACCAGTTTCGCGTAACGCGCCGGTTGCTCGCGGACCAGACGCGCGACGTTCGGTGCCGCGCCGGCAGCGAACAGCGCGTGGCGAAGCTGCGCGCTGTCGACTGCGGCCGGAGGTTGCGCGCCGCCCGGCGTCGCTTCGTCACGTGCGGTCGGCAGCAGATCGTCGTCGAGCAGCGGGTCGACTTCCAGCTGGCAGCGCAGCGAATAGTCCGGGCGACTGGCCAGCCAGCACAACCACTGCAACTCTTCGTCGACAGTTGCAGCCGCGGCTGCGGCGTTCACGACGATGAAGGCAGAAAGCAAAGCGGAGCGCAGGGAAGACATCGAACAGCGAGCGGAAAGCGGAGACCGAGTGTTCTATCGGTACCGCTGTCCGTTCCTTGAGCTGGGACGATGGCGGGGCTTTTCGGTGCCGCCCACTGTTCGCGTAATCGATCCGGCAACTCGCGCAGCGTGCACGGGGACTCGTTGCTTCGTGTCGTCGATGTCAAAATCGCCGCCATCGCCGAACTGGACTGCCTTCGCTGGACGGCGCGTCACGTCCGTTGACATCACTAACGACCGCCGGGTCGTCGGCGTCGCCTCGTCCGCCCGGCACGTCCTGCGCGCTACGCCATGCCTCGCAGCAGAAGCAGGACGGGCACCGGGCTGGTCGCAACGACCATCAGCAGGCAGTAACGGGGATAATTGAACAGACGACTGGCACCGGCGATCATGCCGATGCCGCCGGCGCCACCGATCACGGCGTTGCCTGGCAGGTTCAGCACGGCGGCCAACGTCAGGTAACGGTGCTTCAACGCGCGGCCGATCCAGACGGCCGGCAAGCGATCGATCAGGCACGCAAGCCGGCCGTCGGTTCCGTCTGCATCGAGACAGGCGAGCAGCGCCTGCGCGCGCTCGATCCTGAGTTTTCGAAAGACGGCGGCGAGCAGCGAAACCGGCAGCAGACGGCCGCAGACGAAACTCAACGCGAGCGCAACCTGCGTGCACAGCCAGACGAGCAGGATGCCTTCGTTGCCGAGCAGCAGCATGATAGCCAGGCCGATCTCGATGCCGGGCACGAAAGGCAGCGCCATCACGATCACGTAAATGGCCGCCATGGTGATCCACATGGGCTCGAGTCCGTCGCGCGGAGTCCAGTCCGCCAGGTCGACCTGCCCGGCCAGCCAGCCGCCCACGGCGCTGAACAGGACGATGGCGGCAATCAGCGCCGCTACGCGGATCAATGCGCGCGTTGCGAAGCCGCCTCTGCGATCGCCGAGCAGAAGTTCAGTCATCCTCGCGCCCCCGTGCCGCGCAGCGAACACGTGTGCGCAGGCGAAAGTCGACGTACACCGCACCGGCCAGCAGCACGAAGGCGAGCAGTTCGAGCAGGCGATCGACGCCGAAGACCACCCGCGTGACCAGCAGCGCCTCGCCGCAAGCCGCGATCACCAGCGGCAGCGCGGAGCCGTGGCGGAGGACACCGAAGCCGACCGAGGCGGTCGCGAGCAGCGTCGAGGCGACGATGACGCTCTTCACAAGCGTCTGGTCCGGCGACAGCGCAACACCGAGCGCCGACAAGATGCCGATCAGGGCCAGGGTTCCGTAGCAGGCCAGCAGCGAAATCGCCATCGCCACCATCCCGGTTCTTGCGGGCCGCTGAGCAGTACGAACGACGCGCATGGAGGCGAACGCTCCGTTCTCATGCACCGTGCGCGTCGTCATTTCTCTCTCCGTTGCTCGACGCGGGTCAGAACGAATGGACCTGCCGTTCCTGCGCCGCCGCGAGCATCGCTGCCGCGCCGATCCACTTGCCGTTGTCGACCATGTTCTCGTCGGTTACGCCATGCGTCTTGCCGCAGGGCGGGCACACGCCGATCTGGCCACCGTTGTCGGTAAAGGTCTTCAGCAGCTCGGCCACGGGCGGGAAGCTCTTCGGTTTTAGCCCGTCGGCCGCGCCCTTGCGGCCGAGCTTCGCACCATCGACGGTGAGCCAGACCAGCACGTCGCTGCCGAGCGCCAGCGCGCTGTTCGCGAGCACGAACGGCGTGGCCACGCGATCGGCGTCGTCCTCGCTGAAATGGGTGACCGAGAAAAGGTATTTCTGCTGTGCCATGTTCAGATCCTCCTTGGGTTTGGACGGCAGGAAGAAGGCCGGGACGCGGGTGCCGCCGCGATCCCGACCATTGAAAGTCAGTCCTTCGTCGCCAGCAGCGACACGCTCTTGACGCCGTACTTGCGCGTCGCGCCCTGCGCGCTGTCGGAGATGAAGCGGTACTGCGGGTTGTCCTTGACGACGCGCACGCGCAGTCCGGTTGATTCGATCGCGGCGACGTAATCGTCGACCTGCATCGCGCCGCCGATGCACGCGGCCCACAGCGTCGCGTTGCAGGTAATGCCCTGCGGCAGCTGCACGTCGGTGACGATGTCGGCCAGCGCCAGCCGGCCGCCGCGGCGCAGAACGCGCGCAACCTCGGCGAACACCGCAGCCTTGTCCGCCGCCAGGTTGACGACGCCGTTGCTGATGACTGCATCGACGGATCCATCAGCCAATCCGGTCGACTCGATGTAGCCCTTGCGGTAGGTGACGTTGCCGAAGCCGGCAGCCGTGCGTAGGCGCTCGGCCTTGGCCAATTGCTCGTCGGTCATGTCGATGCCGATCACGCGGCCGGTCGCGTCGACTTTCAGCGCGGCGACAAAAGTGTCCGTGCCCGAGCCGCTGCCAAGATCGACCACCGTCTCGCCGGCCTTCAGTTCGGCCAAGTCAAAGTAGTAGCCGA
>JBFGOX010000239.1:0-5199 GCA_041565015.1 Burkholderiaceae bacterium | reverse complement strand
TGCGCAAGCTGCGGCGGCTGGCGCAACTGGCGAAGATGTTTGCCGATTCCCGCCTCGGCGTTTGTGTCGACGATGCCGGCGTCGTTCGTCAGCTGTCGCTGATCTGCGGCGAGGAAGACGCCTCGCTCGACGTCTACGTCGAGCTCGATGTCGGGCAGAACCGCGCCGGCGTGGCCAGCGCGGAGGACGCGGTCGAACTGGCGCGCGAAGTGATGATGCATCCGCGCCTGACGCTGATGGGCCTGCAGGCCTATGCCGGCTCCGCCCAGCATCGGCGCGGCGTGCCGGAGCGCCGCGAAGCGGCCCGGCGCGCCGCCGAAAAGGCGGCCGAGGCACGCGCCGCCCTGCGCGCGGCCGGGCTGCCGTGCGAAATCGTGACCGGCGGCGGCACCGGCACCTTCCTGTACGACGCGCAGAGCAAGGTCTACGACGAAATCCAGCCGGGTTCTTTTGCCTTCATGGACTTCGACTACGCGCGCAACGAGACGGATCCCGACGTGCCGCAGTTCGACCACGCGCTGTTCGTGCTGTCGACCGTGATGAGCATGCGCGGCGATCGCGCCACCCTCGACGCCGGCCTGAAAGCGTACTCGACGGATTCGGGGCCGGCACGGCCGACCTTCAGCGGCTGGCACGTGCACTCGGTCAGCGATGAGCATTCGATCATGACCCGCGACGACGAAACGGGGCCCCCGATCAAGCTTGGTGCCAAGGCGCTGCTGGTGCCCGGCCACTGCGACCCGACGATCAACCTGCACGACTGGATCGTCGCGGTGCGCAGCGGCAAGGTCGAGGACGTCTGGCGGATCGACGCGCGCGGCACCGTCTTCTAGTCTTCCAAATCAGCGTCCGCGCCGCGGCGCACCCCTGAGATCGCGCGCAAGGTCATTGCGCGCAGTCAAGTCCGATCGCCCTGCATGACCGCGCCGGCTGGCTCGGCCACCGGCAGCAGGGTACGCTTCAGTCGTCTTTCGCACGGGAGCCGCGAATGAAGCTGGAACGCTACGCTGTCAGTCAATTGCCCAAGCGCACGCTGGCGCTAGTGCTGGCCGGTGGCCGCGGCAGCCGACTGCACGACCTGACCGACATTCGCTCGAAGCCTGCCGTGTACTTCGGCGGCAAGTTCCGCATCATCGACTTCACTCTTTCCAACTGCCTGAACTCGGGCCTGCGTCGCATTGGCGTGCTGACGCAGTACAAGAGCCACAGCCTGCTGCGCCACCTGCAGCGCGGCTGGTCGTTCCTGAAGCCCGAACTGAACGAATGGCTCGACCTGCTGCCGGCGCAGCAACGCATCGACGAGACGACCTGGTACCAGGGCACTGCCGACGCGGTGTTCCAGAACATCGACATCATCCGCAGCGAAGGGCCGGATTTCATCGTCGTGCTGGCCGGCGATCACATCTACAAGATGGACTACGGCGCGATGCTGCGCTTTCACGTCGAGCACGACGCCCGCTGCACGGTCGCCTGCTTCGAGGTGCCGCGCGAGGAAGCCACGGCCTTCGGCGTCTTGGCGGTCAACGAAGAGGGCCGCATCGTCGAGTTCGTCGAGAAGCCGCCGCAGCCGCCGCCGATGCACGGCAAGCCGGACCGCGCACTGGCCAGCATGGGCATCTACGTCTTCGACGCCGAGTACCTGTACGGGGAACTGGCGCGCGACGCGGCCGATCCCGGCTCGGCACATGACTTCGGCCGCAACCTGGTGCCTACGGCAGTCGCGCAGGGCGTGGCCTACGCGCAGCCGTTCGACGATGCCTGCGTGCGCAGCGAGGAAGACGAAGCGCCGTACTGGCGCGACGTCGGCACGATCGACGCATACTGGGAAGCCAATATCGATCTGACCGCGACCAAACCGCAGCTGAACCTGTACGACCACGACTGGCCGATCTGGACCTACCAGCCGCAGTTGCCGCCGGCGAAGTTCGTGCACAACACCGCCGACCGCCGCGGCATCGCCATCGAATCGATGGTCTCGGGCGGCTGCATCATTTCCGGCGGGCTGTTCCGTTCGCTGCTGTTTTCGAACTGCCGCGTGCACTCATGGTCGCAGGTCAACTGGTCGGTGCTGCTGCCGAGCGTGCAGGTGGGCCGTCGGGCACGGCTGACCAAGGTGGTCGTCGATCGCGGCTGCATCATTCCGGACGACCTGGTGGTCGGCGAGGACGCCGAACAGGACGCGCGGCGCTTTCATCGCACGGCCGGCGGCGTGACGCTGATCACCCGCCCGATGCTGGCGCAGTTGCGCTGAAACATGGCCAAGCAAGAGCGCCTGCGCGTGCTGCAGGTTGCCGCCGAGATCTACCCATGGATCAAGACCGGCGGGCTCGGCGACGTCGTCGCCGCGCTGCCGGCGGCGCTTGCACGCACGAGCATCGAGGTGCGACTGCTGCTGCCGGGCTATCCGTCGCTGCTCGCGGCCGCCGAGGCCACGCGCGTGGTGGCCAAGCTGGGCAGTGCGTTTGGCGGCGCTTCGGTCGAAGTCAGGAGCGCCCGGCTGCCGGGCCTCGATGTGCCCGTCTATCTGATCGACTCGCCCTTCCTGTATCACCGACCCGGCGATCCCTATCTTGCGCCGGACCGCGCCGACTGGCCTGACAACCCGCGCCGCTTCGGCCTGCTCGGCTGGGTGGCCGCGCACCTGGGCTGCGGCGATGTCGATCGCGGTTGGCGCGCCGATCTCGTGCACGCGCACGACTGGCACGCGGCACTGGCCTGCGCACATCTGGCATTGCATCCGGGGCCGAGGCCGGCGAGCGTCTTCACGATTCACAACCTGGCCTTCGTCGGCGAATTCGACCCGGTGTGGCTGGGCGAACTGCAGCTGCCGCGATCGAGCTTCGCCCCGGAAGGACTCGAGTTCCACGGCAAGGGCTCGTTCATGAAGGCCGGGCTTTATTACGCCGACCAGCTGACGACGGTCAGCCCCACTTATGCGCGCGAGGTTCAGACGTCGGCCTTCGGCTGTGGCTTCGAAGGTCTGCTGATGCGCCGCGCGGCAGTGCTGGCGGGCATTTTGAACGGCGTCGACGACAGCGTCTGGAACCCGTCGACCGACCCGTGGCTCGAGGCCAACTACGACCGCGATGATCTGGCCGGCAAGGCGAAGGTCAAGGCGGCGCTGCAGCGTGCGCTCGGGCTGCGCGAGGATCCGCACAAGCTGCTGGTCGCGCTGGTGAGCCGGCTCGCTTACCAGAAAGGGATCGACCTGCTGCTGCAGGCGATGCCGGCACTGGACAACCAAGGTCTGCAACTGGCGCTGCTCGGCAGCGGCGAGGCATTGCTCGAGCGCGAACTCGTGCAGCTGGCGGCGGCGAGGCCGGACCAGGTTTCGGTCACGCTCGGCTACGACGAGGCGCTCGCGCACCGGATCATCGCCGGCGCCGACATGGTCGCGCTGCCGTCACGCTACGAACCCTGTGGCCTGACGCAACTGTACGGACTGCGTTATGGCTCGCTGCCGGTGGTGCATGCCGTCGGCGGCCTCGCCGATACCGTCGTCGACACGCACGACGCCAGCTTGCAGGCGGACACCGCCACCGGCTTCAGTTTCGCCAGCGCCACCGAAGCCGGGCTGCACGAAGCGATGCGGCGGGCACAGCGGCTTTTCGCTGATCCGCCGCGCTGGCAGCAGGTCATGCGTCGCGCGATGGCGCAGGATTTTTCGTGGACCGAGGCGGCCGCCCGCTACGTCGATCTGTACGAGCGGGTCGTCGAGCGCACGCGGCGGTGATGGCTGCGGCTGGTCGTGCAGCCCCGGTCACCCGCTGCGCCCGAACAGCCGTTTCAGAAAGGCGATGAGCAGGCTCCAGAACCCGATTTTCGCTGACGGCGGCGCCGGTACGGCAGCACCGGTATCCGGGGCCGCGCGCGCGGCCAGCTGCGCGCCGAACGCCTCGAAGAACTTGTCGGCGGTCGCGCCAGCGGCGGCGTCGATCAGCCTCGAGCCGACCTGCGCCAGCTTGCCGCCGACCTGCGCATTGGCGACGTAATTCAGCCGCGTCTGCCGCGCCGACACATCGGCCAGCGTCACCCGCGCCTCGCCGCGCGCAAAGCCGGCCTGGCCGCCGGAGGCTTCGAATTTCATCGTGTAGGAGTTCGGCGCATCGACATCGGCCAGCGCCAGTTTGCCCTTGAAGCGCGATTTCACCGGCCCGACCGCCGCCGTCATCGCGATGTCGAACTGGTTCTCGCCGGTGGCGGTGATGCTTTCGCAACCCGGAATGCAGTTCTTCAACATCTCGGTGTCGTTCAGCGCTGCCCAGGCGGTGGCGCGGTCAGCTGCGAGCTGCCGCTCTCCCTTCAGTTCCATGCGTATCTCTCCTTGCGCGCGCTGCCGCTCGAGCGGCGTTCGTCAGCCCACAGCCGATCGCTCCCGCCGCGGGAGGACAGCCGACGGCCGAACGGACCGCTTTCCGCCAGCGTCAGCGCCAGTTGCTCGAGGCTTTCGATGTTGTGAACCGGCAGGAAGCTTGACACGTGGGCGAGAATCGCGCGCACGCCGCGCGCCTTCGGCTCGAATGCCTCGTAGCGCAGCAGCGGGTTGAGCCAGACCAGCCGCCGGCACGACTTCGCCAGCCGCTCGGCCTCCCTGTCGAGCTGCTCGATGTGCGCATGCTCCAGCCCGTCACTGACCAGCAGCACGGTCGGGCTGCCTGAAAGCACACGCCGCGCCCAGTGCCGGTTGAATTCGTGCAGGCAGGCGGCGATGCGCGTGCCGCCCGACCAGTCTTCGACCGCGCGAACGATATCCGCCACTGCTAGATCCGGATCACGATTGCGCAACTGGCGCGTAATGTGGGTCAGCCGCGTGCCGAAGACGAAGGCGAAGACGCGATGGTCGGCAGCGTAGCGGCTGCCGGTCAGCGCATGCAGGAAGTGCAGGAACATGCGCGAATAGCGGCTCATCGAGCCGGAGATGTCGACGATCACCACCAGCGGCTCGGGCCGCGTGCGCCGCTGCCGCCGCGGCAGCTCAGCGATATCTCCACCGTGGCGGGCGGATTCACGCAGCAGCGCGTGCAGGTCGAGCCGGCTGCCGCGCGACGACGGCGCGTAGCGTCGCGTTGGCAACTTGGCGAGAAAAGGTGCCAGCGCAGCCAGCATCCGCCTGGCCGCGTCCCACTCTGCCGTGCTCATCGTGTCGAAGTCGGCCTTGCGCAGCTGTTCGCGGTCGGTCCACGACAGTTGCGCATCGAT
>JBFGOX010000238.1:0-5221 GCA_041565015.1 Burkholderiaceae bacterium | reverse complement strand
CTTCGCCCTCGAGCTGCGCCAAAGAATCGATCTCGATGATCGTCGGTGCGACGAAGGTGCCGCGCTGCGCGGCTTGCGGCAAAGGCAGCGAATGGCAGCGCTGCGTGCGGCGCATCCGCGTGATGTGCGCATCGAGCCGTTCGCGCGCCTGCTCGTCGATCACCGGACCGACGTCGGTCGCGAGCCGTGCCGGATCGCCGATCGTCATTTCACGCATTGCGCCGATGAGCATCGCGAGCGTGCGCTCGGCGATCTCTTCCTGCAGGCACAGCACGCGCAGCGCCGAACAGCGCTGGCCGGCGCTGTCGAAGCTCGAGGCGAGCACGTCGCCGACGACCTGTTCGGGCAGGCTGCTGGAGTCGACCACCATCGCATTGATGCCGCCCGTTTCGGCGACCAGCACGACCTCCTCGGCGACTTCGCGCGCGGCCAGCGCGCGGTCGATCAGCGCCGCCACCTCGGTCGAGCCCGTGAACAGCACGCCGCGCACGCGCGCATCGGCGGCCAGCAGGGCGCCGACGCGGCCGTCACCGGGCAGCAGCTGCAGCGCCGCCTTCGGAATGCCCGCTTCGTGCAGCAACTGCACGGCGCGCGCGGCGATCAGCGGCGTCTGCTCGGCCGGCTTGGCCAGCGCGACGTTGCCGGCGGCCAGCGCCGCGGCGATCTGGCCGACGAAGATCGCCAGCGGAAAATTCCACGGGCTGATGCAGGCGACCACGCCGAGCGGGCGCCCGTTGGCATCGAAGCCGGGCTCGCGCAGCTGCTGCGCGTGGAAGCGGCAGAAGTCGACCGCCTCGCGCACTTCGCCCAGCGCGTTGGGCAGGGTCTTGCCGGCCTCGTGCACGGCCAGCCAGATCAGGTCGTTGCGGTGTGCTTCAAGGACATCGGCGGCACGATCGAGCAAGCGTGCGCGCGCGGCCGCATCGGTGGTGATCCACGTCGTCGTGAACGACTGCGCGGTGGCCAGCGCCGACTCGACGTCGCTGCGGGTCGCGTCCTGCACCTCGCCGATCACCTGCTGCAGATCCGCCGGATTGCGGATCGGACGCGCTTCGGCGGATTCGGCGCTGCCGGCGGCGAGCAGCGGCATCGCCCGCCAAGCGCGTTGGCCGGCCTGCGCGAACGCGGCCTGCAGTCCGTCCAACGTGCGATCGTCGTTCAGATCGAGGCCGATCGAATTGCGCCTTGCCGGTGCGAACAGATCTTCGGGAAGCGCGATGCGCGGATGCGGCGCGCCGCCGCTTTCGATGGCGTGCTGCACCGGATCCTGAAGCAGCTCGTCGATGCCGATCGACGGGTCGAGGATCTGGTTGACGAACGACGAGTTGGAGCCGTTTTCGAGCAGCCGGCGCACGAGGTAGGCGAGCAGCGTTTCGTGGCTGCCGACCGGCGCGTATATGCGGCAGGCAACGCCCAGCTTGTCGTGGCCGATGACCTGGTCGTAAAGCGTCTCGCCCATGCCGTGCAGGCACTGGAATTCGTAGCGTTGCACGCCGCCGGCGCGCGCCATCTCGCGCAC
This sequence comes from Burkholderiaceae bacterium, assembly GCA_041565015.1. Taxonomy (GTDB): domain Bacteria; phylum Pseudomonadota; class Gammaproteobacteria; order Burkholderiales; family Burkholderiaceae_F; genus JADJWR01. The sequence continues at coordinate 3,702 of JBFGOX010000238.1, read as the reverse complement.
CGTCGTCAGCGTCAGCGCATTGTGGGTGGCGAATTGCGGGAAGATCAGGTCAGCGGCCGCCAGCAGCCTGCGCGCGCAGGCGAGGAAACACACGTCGCTGTAGGACTTGCGCGTGAACACCGGATAGCCGGCCTGGCCTTCGATCTGCGCGCGCTTGATCTCGCTGTCCCAGTAGGCGCCCTTGACCAGCCGCACCGCAATCCGGCGGCCGCTGCGCCGCGCCAGATCGACCAGCCAATCGACCACGAACGGCGCGCGCTTCTGGTAGGACTGCACGACGACGCCGAGCCCGTTCCAGCCGTCCAGCGCCGCATCGAGGGCCAGCGGCTCGATCAGGTCGAGCGAAAGGTCCAGCCGCTCGCTTTCCTCGGCGTCAACGGCCAGGCCGATGTCGTGGCGACGGGCCCGCTCGCACAGGCCGCGCAGGCGGGGCAACAGTTCGGCGAGCACGCGCTCGCGCTGCGCGCGGCAATAGCGCGGGTGCAGCGCCGAGAGCTTCACCGAAATGCCGGTGCCCTGTTCGACCCCGCGGCCGGCGGCCGAGGTGCCGACGATCTCGATTGCATTCTCGTAGGCGGCGAGATACGCGTCGGCATCCGCGGCGGTCAACGCGGCCTCGCCGAGCATGTCGAAGGTGTAGCGATAGCCCATGGCCTGCCGCTCGCGCGCGCGGGCCAGCGCCTCGCTGATCGTGCGCCCGGTAACGAACTGCTGGCCGAGCAGGCGCATCGCCAGGTCGACGCCGCGGCGGATCAGCGGCTCGCCGCCGCGGGCGATCAGCTGCGTCAGGCTGCGCCCCAGGGTTTCGTCGCTGTGCGTCGCGACCAGGTTGCCGGTAATCATCAGGCCCCAGGCGGCGGCATTGACGAACAGCGACTGGCTGCGCCCAAGGTGCGCGCGCCAGTCGCCGCGGCTGACCTTGTCGCGGATCAACGCGTCCGCGGTCGCGGTGTCCGGAATGCGCAGCAGGGCCTCGGCCAGGCACATCAGCGCCACGCCTTCGCCGCTGGACAGCGAGAATTCGTGCATCAGCGCGTCGACGCCGCTGGAGCGGCTGCGGCGCTCGCGCAGCTGAACGACCAGCGTTCGCGCCACGTCGCGCGCTGCCTGCACGGTATCGGACGGCAGCGACGCGACGGCAATCAGCGCCGCGACGCAGGACGCTTCCGGCGCACGCGTCGCCGCGGCGATGGCCGCTCGCAGTTCGGCGGCGCGCATCGGCGGCGTTTCGGCGTCGACTTCCATCACCGGTCGGTTCGGGGCAGTGGCAGCGAAATGATTGTAGGCACCGATCGCCATTAGCTGCGCCGGGAGGGAAAAGAAAAAACGGCACCCGAAGGTGCCGTCTTGGTGCTTGCCGGTGCTTGCGGTCAGCGCGACGTCGAGATGTACTCGAGCTTGCCTTCCTTGACCTGGAACACGGAGATCGCGCCGCCCTTGATGTCGCCCTTCTCGTCGAAGGTGATCTGGCCGGTGACGCCGGCGTGATTGGTCTTCGCGACCTCCTCGACCAGCTTCGCCTTGTCCGGTCCGCCGGCGCGTTTCATCGCCTCGGCGATCACGTACACGGCGTCGTAGCTGTACGGCGAGTAGATCTGCACGTCCTGGTTGAACTTTGCCTTGTACTTGGTCTTGAACTCCTCGCCCTTGGCGAGTTTTTCGACCGCCTCGCCGGCCATCGAACAGGTCAGGCCGTTGCCGGCTTCGCCGGCGAGCTTGATGAACTCGGGCGAGCAGACGCCGTCGCCGGCCAGGAAGGCCGACTTGATGCCCAGCTGCTTCATCTGCTTGGCCATCGGGCCCGCGGTGGCGTCCATGCCGCCGTACATGACCACGTCAGGCTTGGCCGCGCGGATCTTGGTCAAAATGGCGTTGAAGTCGGTCGCCTTGTCCGTCGTGAACTCGCGCGAGACGACCTGGAGGCCTTTTTCCTTGGCCACGCGCTCGACCACGTCGGCCAGCCCCTGGCCGTAGGCGGTGCGGTCGTCGATGATCGCGATCGTCTTGGCCTTCATCTCGTTGGCCGCGGAGTTGGCCAGCACGGTGCCTTGCTGGTTGTCGGTGGCGACAACGCGGAAAGCGGTCTTGAAGCCTTGCTCGGTGTACTTGGGATTGGTGGCCGACGGCGAGATCTGCACGATGCCGGCATCCGCATAGATCTTCGAGGCCGGAATGGTGGTGCCGGAATTCAGGTGGCCGACCACGGCAACGATGTTGGCGTCAACGAGTTTCTGCGCGGCGAGCGTGCCTTCCTTCGGATCCGCCTTGTCGTCTTCGGCGACCAGCTCCAGCGTGTACGTCTTGTCGCCGACCTTCAGGCCGCCGCCTGCGTTGATTTCGTCGACCGCCAGCCGGGCGCCGTTCTCGTTGTCCTTGCCCAGGTGCGCGATGCCGCCCGTCAGCGGCGCGACATGGCCGATCTTGACGACGACCGGCGGCGCGGCCACCGGTGCCGGTGCAGCAGCGGGTTGGGCCTTGACCGGTTCTTCCTTCTTGCCGCAACCCACAAGCGCGAGCGCGGCGGCGATCGCCAACGGAGCCAATCTCAACGTGTAGTTCATGCAACTTTCTCCTGACTGTGCAAACCTGTTTTGTTCAGCGTGGGGCGGCCGCTTCGAAGGCGGTCGAAACCCGGTTTCTCTTTTTTGAAAGCGCGCAATTCTACCCGCGCAGCATCAGTGGGCAAGCCGATGCAGCCGCGCCGCCGGCGCAAACGGCGCCTGCTGTCGCTCACGCACGGACGACGGCGGCGAGTTCAACGAAGAAACGGGGCGCCGACGCACCCCGCTGTGCTGATCAGCCGCGCTGACGGCGCGGCGGCGCCACCGGACCTACTTGACGGTCAGGACCCACTTGGCAAGGGTCTGCGCTTCCGCTTCGCTGACTTGCGGGTTGGCGGGCATCGGGACCTGGCCCCACACGCCGGTACCGCCTTCACGAATCTTCTTGGCCAGTTTTCCGGCCGCATCCTTGTCACTGGCGTACTTGGCGGCGACATCCTTGTAAGAAGGACCGACGAGTTTCTTGTCCATTGCATGGCAGGCCATGCAATTCTTGGCCTTGGCGAGATCGGCGCTGGCGAACGCGGCGCCACTGGCCAGTGAAAGCGCTGCAAATGCGGTAATGACGACGGTCTTCATCAGGGACTCCATCAGGGTTTCAGGCGTTTCGGCGAGCCAAAAGTGTAACGGGAACTGACGGCCGGCCGTTGACCGACCTTGGGAATGGGATGCAGCGGGGCTATAGTGATCGCCGTTTCGTCCTGCTTCGACTGCCCATGTGGCTTCTGTACATCGGCCTGGCCCTGCTTCTGTCCAAGCTGCTCGAATTCGGTCCGCTGGCCGATGTTTCGTGGTGGTGGGTGATCGTGCCCTTCGTGCTGGCGCTGATCTGGTGGGAAGTGTTCGAACGGCGTCTTGGGCTGGACAAGAAGAAAGCCTTCGACGAAATGGAGCAGGCGAAGAAGGATCGCATCGCCCGCGCACTGGAACGCGACAAGGCTGGCCGCGTGCACCGGCGCTGATCGCGGGTGCAGTTCGCAGCCGCCGCCGCGCCGGCGCGGCTTTTCTTCCTAAAAAAGCTTCTCGTCGGTAATGGCGCCTTTGCTCGCCGTCGAGGCGAGCTTGGCAAACTTGGCCAGCACGCCCCTCGTATAACGCGGCGCTGGCGCCGTCCACGCGGCACGCCGCTTCGCAAGCTCGG
>JBFGOX010000237.1:0-5229 GCA_041565015.1 Burkholderiaceae bacterium | reverse complement strand
GGATGAGGATCATCCGTTCAGCGGGCTCAAGGTTTCACAAGCAGTGAAATGAATCGGCGCCCCTTTTCGTGCGTCAGCGCACACTCGCCGCTCGCGCATGCATCGGTCGCTCGGATGACGACAGCAAGTACGCGCTGACGCGTGCCGGATCGCATTGCTTCCGTCTTTTGCCGCCGGATTCCGTTCGTCGGAGAGCGAACGGCAGCCGGATACAGCTCATCGGCAAGCCGCCGGCGGGTCGGTTCGTTTGCGGGCGGCGATCATCGACGGTCCATGCCAGCCGCGACGGCACGGAGGCAATTGACGCTCGGCTGGGTGCGTCGTTGTTCCGGCAATCGTCGTTCGCAAGACACCGGAGCCCCGCTTGCGCGGCGACAGCGAGACGGCTGCGCTTTGAGTCTGCAGCTCAGCGCAGGTCGGCGATCGTTGTCCAGAGGGCGTCGACCGGCGTGGAACCGGCCGGTCGCACGCCGAACGAAGACGATCTTGTAGAAGGCGCCGCGATCAGGCGCGGATGCGCATCGGCATTTCGACGGTCTTGGTCGCGCTGGCGTCGTCGGTCGTGCGCGACGGGCGTTCTTCTTCGACCGGCTCGGCGCCGAGCAGTGCGGCGACCTGATGCACCGTCAACGGCCGGGCGAGATAGTAGCCTTGGCCGAAGCCGCAGCCGAAACCGCGCAGGCGCTCCAGTTGCGCGGGCGTTTCGATGCCTTCGGCGATCACCCGCTTGCCGAGCGCGTCGCCGAGCTGGATCACCGCGCGCACGATCTCGGTTTCGTCGGAGGTGTCGTCAAGCCGGCTGACGAACGAGCGGTCGATCTTCAGGCTGCTGATCGGCAGCGACGACAAATGGCTCAGCGACGAATAGCCGGTGCCGAAATCGTCCACGCTCAGCTCTATGCCGAGATCGCGCAACTGCCCCAGCGTCTTGCTGCCCATGTCGAGCTGCTGCATCAGCGTGCTTTCGGTGATCTCCAGCGTCAGGCACGTCGCCGGCAGCCCGAACTGCTCGAGTGCCTCGCGCACCTGTTCGGCGAACTTAGGCTCGCACAGGTCGTGGCCGGAGATGTTCACGTTGACGAACATGTCGCGATACGCGGGGAAGCGATCGCGCCAGGCACGCAACTGCAGACAGGCACGCTGAATCGCCCACTGCGTGAGCTGCCCGATCAAGCCCGAGTCCTCGGCCACCGGAATGAACGTCGATGGCGGGATCGTCCCGCGCTCCGGGTGCTCCCAGCGCGCCAGCGCCTCGAAGCCGACGAGTCGCCGCGACTCGAGTTCGAACACCGGCTGGAAAGCGAGCGTCAGCTGGTTGGCCGCAAGCCCGCGGCGCAGATCCATTTCGAGTACCAGCTGCTCGGTAGCCCGCTCATGCAGGCTCGGATCGAACAGCGCGTAGCGGGCCTTGCCGCTCGCCTTGGCCTTCGACATCGCCAGATCGGCGTCGCGCAGCGCTTCCTCGGCCGAGTGGTAGCCGACATCGCTGAACGTGATGCCGATGCTGGTGCCGGTGTTCACCTCGGTGTCGTTGACGACGATCGGCTTGCGGAAGGCCTCCTGCAAACGCTCGGCGAGCGTGATCGCGTGGTGCGTGCCGCGGGCTCTGTGCACCGTGAGGATCGCGAACTCGTCGCCGCCCAGCCGCGCCACCACGTCGCTTGGCCGCACATGTTCCTTCAACCGCCTCGCCACCTTGACCAGGAACAGGTCGCCGGCGCCGTGGCCCAGGCTGTCGTTCAGCAGCTTGAAGCGGTCGAAATGCAGGTGCATCACCGAGAACTGGTGCGTTGGGTCGTTGCGGCTGGTTGCGATGGCGTCGGTCACCGCTTCGAACAGGCGGCTTCGGTTGGCGAGGTTGGTCAGGCTGTCGTGATAGGCGAGATGCTGCAGGCGCCCTTCGGCGAGCCGCCTTGCCGTCACGTCGAAGGCCTGGATGATCAGGTGCGATTCCGTTTCCGTGGCATCGGCAAAGAAGCTGCCATGCAGGGAAACCCAGACCTCGCGCCCGTCGGCGGTCCGGCAGCGCAGTTCTTCCCGGAAACTGTCGGCTTCCCGCGCGCTGACTCGGCGGATGTGCTGTTCGACGGCCTGCGCGTCGCCCGGATCGATGAAGCTGCGGAAATCGGCGCCGACGATGCTGTCGCGCTCCTGGCCGAGCAGTGCGCAAAGCGCGCGATTGACCTTGACGACCTGGCCGTCGTTGGCCACCAGCGCCATGCCGATGGCCGCATGCGTGAAGGCACTGTGGAAACGCTTGTCGCTTCGTTCGAGCGCGCGCAGGTGCGCTGCGGCCTGCGCCGCCTCGCGTTCGGCCGCCTCGGCGCGCTCGCGATTGGCGCGCTCGGCAAGTTCGCGTTCCGCCGCTTCCTGCTGGGCGAAGTAGTAATGCACGGTGGTCAGGAACATCGCGATCATCGGCGCGGCGATGACCACCGTGACGACGCCGAACTGGCGGAAGGCGAGATACAGCACACCGGCGACCGACGCGCTCGCCAGGTAGCCCATGCCGAGCCACGCGTAGTCGTTCAGCCACTCGGGCAGCGTCGGCCAGCGCCGCCGCTTCAGGTAGATCACGCCGGTGACGAGCGTCGGACTGATGACGAAATAGGCGAGTGCAAACAGCAGCAGTGCGCCGAACATCACCCCGTCGCCGCCGACGCCGGCCAGCGCAGTCATGCCAGCCTCGTAGCCGCTGCCGCAGGCGAGCATCGCAACGGCCGCCGCCGCCGGGCTGGCGATCCGGCTCGACCAGCGGTTCGACGTGCGCCAGGCACAAACGGCTGCCTCCGCCACGGCGGCGAGCACTGCCGCAGCCACGCCATGCAGCGGCAACAGCAGGAAGATGAAGATGTCGCCGGCAGCGATTGAATTTTTCGACTTCGGAACACGCAGCGGAAACATGCCGACGATCGCGGCGATGACCGCAATCGACAGCACCTGCCAGATCTGTTCAGCCGAAAACGAGGTCAGCGCGGTGAGCGCGTAGCCGAGCGCCAAGGCCCCGGCACCGACCAGCGCGATCCAGTAGGCGATCGCTGCCGCGTTGTAGTCGGGGAAAAGATTGCGCCCGACGGCGGCCTCCCATCCGGGGTCCGTGTGTGGGGTCGGGCGTTGTTCTTCATTCATGGCGCGGTCAGTTCGCTGGCCGGTCGTCGACAGTGCATCACACCGCGAATGGCCCCATCGGGAAATCGGCAGTTCCGACGAAGCCTTTAGGCCGGCTCCGCCGGCTTGCAGCCGCGATGCAGACTGCGACGACCTCGAGCGCCGGGCCCGGGCAAGGCGCCGCCGACCGGCCGCCAGGCGCTGTCATGGCTCGCCCAGCGGATTGAACTGATAGGAAACCGGCGTACCGTATTCGCTCAGCACCAGACCTTCGCTGAGCACGAAGCCTTCGGACAGCACCAGGCCCTCGCTGAGCACCAGCCCCTCGGAAAGGACGAGACCTTCGCTCAGCACAAGACCTTCGCTCAGCACGAGGCCTTCGGACAACACTAGGCCTTCGCTGAGGACCAGCCCGCTGCCGCCGATCAGCCAGTTCGAGAACGTCGTCGTCGGCGTGAACGCACCGGTCTTGCCGGTCATCGAACTCGTGCCGGCCAGCGCCGTGCCGCGGACCACGCCCGACGTGAGCAGCGTCGTGTTGGGCGCCGCGACATCGGTGAAGTAGCGGGGGAAGGTATTCGGCGCGATGCCGCTGCCTGACCAAAAAACGGCCTGGCGACGGCGCACGACGCCATTGGCCCAGGTCAGTCTTGGATCCCAGATCGGCTGGAACTTGGTGAACAGCGCTTCGCCGCTGACCACCTGGTTGCCGCCGAGGTAGGCCATCCGCGACCAGTTGAAGTTGGTCCCGGAAATGCCCGAGCTCTGGCTCGGCATCGACGCACCGGGCAGCAGCATCGTGGCGCCGGCACTGATCGTGCCGGCAGCGATCGACGTATCGATGTCGGTGCGCAGTTCGCGGGCCAGCTTGAGCGCGCCTTCGGTGTTCAGCATGCCGGTGCCCTGCTGCAGCAGGTTGTGGCCCGGAAGCGGCGTGGCCGTGTACTGCAGGATCGCCTTGATCAGCGGCGGCGTCAGCGACGGATTCCGCTGCAGCATGATCGCTACGGCGCCGGAGACCGCCGGCGCGGCGACCGACGTGCCACTGAGCGTCATCAGCGTCTGCTGGTAAGCCTGCGTGCCGCCGGCAGCCGAGACCAGGCCCGGGTTCAGCGTCGCCAGCGCGTTCCACGTCGGCGCCGCGCTGACCGCGGCGGTTGCGCCGGCGCCCAGGATCTTGTTGCCGGGGGCGACCAGATCCGGCTTCAGCAAGTTGTCGACGCGGCGCACGCCGTTGGCGTCGACAAACGAACTGCGCGTCGGGCCACGCGAACTGAAATTGTTCACCACGTCGTCGGTGCGGCCGCCGGTGCCCTTGATGTTGACCGAACCGACAGTGATCACCGACGGATCGTTGCCCGGGGCGCCGATCGCACCGTGGACTTCCTTGTTGCTCGACAGGCCGAAATTGCCGGCCGCCACCACGACCGTGATGCCGGCAGCCACGGCGCTGCGCACGGCGCGGCACAGCGGATCCGTTTGCCACGTCTCCACCGATGCTGCGGCGAGGCTGAGGTTGATCACCCGGATGTTGAACGCCTTGGCGTTGTAGATCACCCATTCGATGCCTTCGATCACGTCGCTCAGCTGCCCGCTGCCCTGCGCATTGAGCACCCGCACGTCGATGATGTTGGCGTTCGGCGCCACGCCGGTGGAATTGGGCGACTGATAAAAGCCGCGGCCGGCCGCCACGGAGGCCACGTGCGTGCCGTGCCCGTACGGGTCGGCGACCACCGTTCCGGCCGCATTGATCAGGTTTTCGTAGCTGGCCAGCGCCGAGGAACCGGGCTGCAGCGAACTCGTCGTGTTCACGCCGCTGGTCCACTGCGCGCCGTTGGTCGTCGACTTCAGCATGTCGACACTCTTGACCACGCGGCTGACGCCGGCGGCGTTGGCGAGGTTGCGATGATTGACCATCACGCCGGAATCGAGGATTGCGATGCCGATGCCGGTGCCGTCCAGGCCGGTGTACACGGTGGTCGAGCTGTACTCACGCACTTTCGAACTGAGTGTGGCCGCCGCGGCTTCGAGCACGCTGGCCGTCTGTTTCGTCTCCCGGTTCGGCGACACACTGCGCACGTCGTCGCGCTTGGCGATCGGGCGCACCTGGTCTGCCGGCAG
>JBFGOX010000236.1:0-5248 GCA_041565015.1 Burkholderiaceae bacterium | reverse complement strand
GACGATCGCGTCGGCAGCGGGCACTTCCAGCGCCGCGTCGGGAACGCCGTTGACCTGGATCACCGACAGCCCCTCGCGGCTGAAGGTCACGGCGACATCGGTGGCGCCGGTCAGATCGTCGGCGATGCAGCCCAGCAGCATTGGCTTCTCCTGATTTTTTCAGGCCTGCTTCGATTTCACCCCGATTGTGCGACAACCTTGTCGCCGACGGCGATCGCGCCGTCCTCGAGCACGCGCGCCGTCATGCCGCCGTGGCCGCGCATCGCCGCGTAGCCGCCGCGACCGATCGCCTCCTCCATCCGTGAGCACGGATGGCACGGTCCGATCAGCTCGAGCAAGGCCTCGCCGACGCGCAGCCTTGCATTCTTCGCCGCCTGCAGGTTGATGCCGGAGACGACCAGGTTGCGGCGCAGGCCGACCGGGTCGACCGCCGGCACGCGCGCCAGCTGCGCGATCACCGCCAGGTGCTCGTGCTGGATCAGGGTGACCTGCCGCGTGGATAGCTCCGCCTCGCCGCGCCGGCCGAGACGGTCGTCGGCCAGGCCGATGCCGGCGCGGGCGAAGGTACGTTCGATGCGTCGCGCCGGCAGCCTGGGCGCGTCGCGCACGATGATCGCCTCGACGCGGCCGGCGAGCGCCGGGGGCGCACGCAGTGCCGAGAGCCAGCTCATCGCGCCGGCTGATACTGCAGCAGTTCGAGCAGCACGTCGCGTGCCGGCGTGCCATCGGGGCCGGTGACCTGCTGCTCGTAGCGGACGAAGAAGTTCACGCTCGGTGCGTAGTACAGCGTTTCGGCGTTGCGCCAGGCGAGCTGCGCCTGGCTGTCGTCGCTCGCCACGTCCGATTCGAAGCGCACCGGCAGCACGTCGTAGCGGCCGGCCGGCACCGTGACTTCGGCGGCAGGCAGCACGCGCGCGCGAAAACGGTGCACGTTGCGGGTGTCGGTGGCGCGATTGGCCGCCGTTGCCGTTCCCTGCCAGCGCTTTCCGGCAACGAGCGGAAACCGGAACTGCGGGTACTCCGGTTGCCAACGCCAGCGGTTTTCTTCGTCCGGCGGGTCATCCGGCAACCGCAAGGCCGGCCGCGACAGCAGGTTCCATTCGCGCGTGTACTCGGCGCCGCCGGTCGCGGCCGCCGGGTCGGTCGACGAAATCTCGCAGACGATGCGCCCGGCGCTGACGTCGGTGACCCGGCGTGTCTCCTCGAAGCGGGCAGCGCGGAGCCGATCGTGGCCCGCAAACCGCCAGGAGTCGCCGCGCCGGACCTGCGGTCGAGTCGCGGTCAGAGCCATGGTGATCGGATCGGCAGCCACAGATCGAGTGAAGGGCAGGCGCGACGATCAGCGCTGAGAGACACGCACCGGCATGCGCCGATTGCCGAAGCTGCCGCGATACGGTTCGAATCGGCCAACGATGGGCGCGGTGCAGTGCGGGCAACGGCCGTCGTCGGTCACGTCGTAACGCAGGATTCGGTGCCAGTCGCGCTCGATCAGCAGCGCATGACAGCGTGGGCAGAACGTGCTGCCGCCCTCGCGGTCGTGCACGTTGCCGGTGTAGACGTACTGCAATCCCTCGTCGAGCGCGATGCGGCGCGCGCGTGCCAGCGTCGAGGCCGGCGTGGCGGGCAGATCGTCGAGCTTGTAGTCGGGATGGAAGGCCGTGAAGTGCAAGGGCACATCGGGCCGCAGTTCACGCGCGATCCACTGGCTCATCGCCCGGATTTCGGCGTCCGAATCGTTCTTGGTCGGGATCAGCAGCGTCGTGATCTCGGTCCACACGTCGGTCTCGTGCACCAGATACTTCAATGTGTCGAGCACCGGCGCCAGGTGCGCACCGGTCAGCCTGAAGTAGAACTCCTCGGTGAACGCCTTGAGGTCGACGTTGGCCGCATCCATCCGCGAGTAGAACTCGCGCCGCGGCGCTTCGTGGATGTAGCCGGCCGTGACCGCCACCGTCTTGACGCCGCGCGCGTGGCAGGCATCGGCCGCATCGATCGCGTACTCGGCGAAGATCACCGGGTCGTTGTAGGTGAAGGCCACCGAGCGGCAACCGCTCGCCAGCGTCGCCTCGGCGATCGCCTCTGGGCTGGCTGCGTCCATCAGTCGGTCCATTTCGGTCGATTTCGAGATGTCCCAGTTCTGGCAGAACTTGCAGGCCAGGTTGCAGCCGGCGGTGCCGAAGCTGAACACCGATGTGCCGGGATAGAAGTGGTTCAGCGGCTTCTTCTCGATCGGATCGACGCAGAAGCCCGACGAGCGGCCGTAGGTGGTGAGCACCATTGCGTCGCCTTCGCGCCGACGCACGAAGCAAAGCCCCCGCTGCCCGTCGTGCAGTTTGCAGTCGCGCGGACACAGGTCGCACTGGATGCGGCCATCGTCGAGCCGGTGCCACCAGCGTGCCGGGTAATGCTGGTCGGGCTGCCGGTGCGCGGCGCGTTCTTCGATCACGCGACCCATGCCTGCGGCTCCGTGTATTTCTCGACCGTGTAGCGCGACAGACGCAAATCCGGCGACCAGAAATCGCGCGGCAGCCCGGCCTTGCGTTTCAGTTCGGCGACGAACTCACGCGCATCGGGCAACGCCTCCCACACCTGCGGCAGAAAGGTGCTGCGGCGTTCGCCAAGTTCAAGCGTCAGGCCGTCGATGCCGGCACGCAGCCGCGCGAACAGCTCGGCTTCGCTTTCGACCGTCATCGAGACGGCGCGCGACAGAACGGAAACCTCGACATCCAGCTCGGCATACTCGTCGCGTGTCAGCGGGCGGAAACGCGGGTCGCTGAATGCGGCGCAGACCGCGTTTTCGCGCACGTCGACGCCAAGCGGTCTTCGTGCACTCAGCGAGCCGATACAGCCACGCAGCTGCTGCCGTAGCCGCAACGTGACGAAACTGGCGCCGGGGTGGCGCAGAAATTCCCGATCCGGCGCCGGTGCGGCCGGCAGTCTCAGCGCGTCGGCGATCGCCGCACGTGCGTGCGCAAGCAATACCGGGCCGCGCGCGTCGGCCTCGTCGGCCGCTTCGTCCGCGCCGCGCGCCGCCGTGGCCCCGGTTTCGTAGAAAGCGACGGCCGCATAGCCGACGACCCGGCTGCGGTCTCCGGCGGTGTCGCCGGAGTTGCGAAGGTCGAGAATCTCGGCGCGCAGGCGGCGGCGCCGTGCGAGCTGCAGCAGACCGTTGACGGGGGTGGCGCCACAGGCCTGCTCGTGCTGCAGCGTCGGCTGCAGCGCCAGCACGCGCTCCATCGTGGCCCGATCGGTGTGCCGAGCGGTGGCGTACGGCAAGTAATGCGACAGATCCGAGCTGATGACGATCAGCGTTTCTTCATCGCCCCACAGCTGATCAAGCACCGCTGAGACCTCGTCGCTCGACGCATAGCCGACGACGAGCGGCACCAGCGTGAACTCGCCGAGCATCTGCTGCAGGAACGGCAGGTGCACCTCGAGCGAATGTTCGGCCGCGTGCGCCTGCGCGAAGTCGGTCACCTGCGGCAGGGCGCGAAGCCCGCCGATCGCGTCGGCATCGAGCGCGACCTCGCCCAGCGGTGTGGCGAAGTGCCGTACGGCCGGCAACGCGAGGCCTCGCAACGGCACGCGGTGCGCCGGTCCGAGCAGCACGACTCGGCGGACCCGCGCCGCATGAGGCACCAGTCGGGCGTAGGCACTGGCGGCGATCGGACCCGAATAGACGTAGCCGGCATGCGGTGCGATCAGCGCCTTCGGGGCCGGCGTTTGAGATTCCATGCCGGCGCCGGCGAGAAGATCATCGACCTGCTGGCGCAGTTCGGAAGCGCGTGCAGGGTAGAACATTCCTGCAACGGCGGCCGGTCTCGTCGCCGGCTTGTTAAGCATCATCATTGCGGCCTCCGCGAGATCCGCAGCAAAAAGCTTACTCCTCGTAAATGGGCGCTGCCCAATGCAGATCAAGTGTCCACGTACGCGGTTTCCGCAGCTGCCGCGGCACCGAGTTGCGCCGGAGCTCTGCCGGCGGCAGCGTCCTGGAAGACCGGCGACGGCGTCTGCCGATCAGGCCAGGTTCGCCCCCAGCCAGCGCGCGAGTTCGTCGACCGCTTCGGCCTTGCGCCGGGCCAGGTCTTCGAGCTGGTCGCGGCCGATACGGCCGACGTTGAAGTATTTCGACTGCGCGTGCGAGAAGTAGAAGCCGCTGACTGACGAGGCCGGCGTCATCGCATAGTTCTCGGTCAGCGCCATGCCGATTTCGGCTACCCCCAGCACATCGAACATCTCGCGCTTGACCGAATGCTCGGGGCAGGCCGGGTAGCCGGGCGCCGGGCGGATGCCCCGATACGCTTCCTTGATCAGGTCCTCGTTGGTCAGGCTTTCGTCTGCCGCGTAGCCCCACAGATCCCTGCGGACGCGCTCGTGCAGCAGTTCGGCGAAGGCCTCGGCCAGGCGATCGGCAATGCTCTTGAGCATGATCGCCCCGTAGTCGTCGTGCCTGGCCTGGAAGACCGCCTCGCGCGCGGGCAGGCCGATACCGCTGGTCACGGCGAAAAGGCCGATGTAGTCGGCAATGCCCGAGTCCTTTGCCGCGATGAAATCGGCCAGACACTGGTTCGGATTCGGCACGCCATCGATGACCGGCTTCTTCGTCTGCTGCCGCAGGCCGCGCCAGGTGAACAGCACCTCGCGGCGCGACTCGTCGCGATAGATCTCGATATCGTCGCCGACCGAACTGGCGGGGAAGAAAGCCACCGCGCCGTTGGCGGTCAGCCAGCGTTCGTGGACGATGCGCTCGAGCATTTTCTCGCCTTCGGCGAAGACCTGCCGCGCATGTTCGCCGATCACTTCGTCGGCCAGGATCGCCGGAAACGGCCCGTGCAGATCCCAGGTCTGGAAGAAGGGGCCCCAGTCGATGTACTTGGCGATCATCGCCAGGTCGTAGTTCCTGAACAGTCGGCGGCCAATGAACTTCGGCTTTGGCGGCAGGTAGCCGGCCCAGTCGATGCGTGTCGCATTGGCGCGCGCCGCGGCGAGCGGAATCAGCTCCGGCCCTTTCTTCGCCGCGTGCTGTTCGCGCACCCGTTCATAGTCGGCGGTGACCTCGCTGATGAAGCGCTGCGCGGCATCGTCGGAAACCAGGTTCTGGCACACGCCGACGGAGCGGCTGGCGTCCGAGACGTAAACGACCGGCCCGCGCGTGTAATGCGGCGCGATCTTCACCACCGTGTGCACGCGGCTGGTGGTCGCACCGCCGATCAGCAGCGGGATCGAAAAGCCCTGCCGCTGCATCTCG
>JBFGOX010000235.1:0-5277 GCA_041565015.1 Burkholderiaceae bacterium | reverse complement strand
GTGGCGACTTCGTGCGGCTGCTCGCCCATGCCGGCGACGTGCTGATCGGGTTGATGTTCGCCGAACTCGACGCGTATGCCGCGCACGACCTGGAGCAGCTCGAAAGCGCCTACCCGGTGCGCTTCTTCGCGGTGCGGCCGGAGGAAGGGGCGACGAGCACCTTTCCGACGGCGATCGACCACGACGGTCGGCTCGCGCAGCAGGTCGGCGCGACGAGCGGCGACTTCGCGCTGGTGCGGCCGGATCTGTATCTGGCCGGCGTGCTCGAGGATGCGACCGCGGCCGACATCGAACGCGCGTTGCGGAAAGCGCTTGCGATTGAATGACGATGAAGACCCAGCCGACGCTGCACGATCCCGACGGGTTCTACGAAAAGCTTCTTGACGCGCAGCAGGGGCTCAATGACGAGCAGCGGCGTCTGTTCAATGCGCGACTGGTGCTGCTGCTGGCCAATCAGGTCGGCGACGATCGCGTGCTCGAGCAATGCATCGACGCCGCGCGGCGCGGCCTGCAAGGCCAGGATCGGCCCGCTTAGCCGGCTGGCGGCAATGCCCTAGCGCAGCGTCCAGTTCCAGCGCCAGGCGACGAGGCGGAAGGCGACGATCAGCGCCGCGGCGATCCAGGTGGACCACTCGGTCGGCATGCCGGCTTCGCGGATCAGCAGGAAGAACACGCAGCCGGCCAGCGCAGCCAGCGCATACGGCTTGCCGTCGCGCAGCACCATGGGCACCTCGTTCAGGATCACGTCGCGCAGCACGCCGCCGAACACGCCGGTGACCACGCCCATCATCGCGGCGACGACCGGCGGCGAACCGAGCTCGTCGGCCACGACGACGCCGGCGATCGAGAAGAAGCCCAACCCGATCGCGTCGGCGACGACGAACAGCGCGTTCGGCACCACGCGATGGGCCAGGCGCATCAACGGCGTTCCGATCAAGGTCAGCACGAGGATCAGCAGCACGTAGTGCTGGTGCTGAACCCAGAAGAACGGCCGCCGGTCGAGCAGCACGTCGCGCAGCGTGCCGCCACCGAAGGCGGTGATGAAGGCAACCGTGAACACGCCGACCGGGTCCATCTTCTTCTCGCGTGCTTCGGCAAAGCCGGAGAATGCCGCCGCCAGCACGGCGACGAACTCGATCGCAGGAACGACCGCCTGCTCGGCGCGCATCAATCGCTCATTTCGGCTGCGCCGACGGCCGCAGCAGCACCATCACCGCACCGGCGCCACCGTCGGCGCCGCGTGCCTGGCAGAACGCGATCACCTCGTCGCGCTGCGCCAGCCACGAACGCACCTTGCCCTTGAGGATCGGCATCTTGCCTAGCGAGCCGAGCCCCTTGCCGTGCACGACGCGCACGCAGCGGGAGCCCCGCTTGATCGATTCGCGCAGGAAAGCGACCAGCGCCTCGCGCGCCTCATCGACGCGATGGCCGTGCAGGTCGATCTCGTCCTGCACGCTCCACTCGCCGCGCCGCAGCCGGCGCAGCACGTCGGGGCCGATGCCCGGCGCGCGAAACGACAGCGTCTCGTCTGTGTCGAGCAGCGCATCGAGATCGAGATGGTCGGACACCGAGGCGGCCAGCACTTCCTCGTCGTCGCGCTGGCGGCTCACCGGATGCGGCGGATGCGGCCGACGCGGATGCTCGACACGTACGCCGCGCGCCAGCGGCGTCACGCCCTTGACGGCGTCGGCGAATTCATTGACGGCGTGCTGCCGGCGAGCGTTGTCCGCCCGCTCACGGCGTTGCGCTTCGGCGCGCTCGCGTGCCGCCTGCTCGAGTTGTTCGCGCAGCGGCCCGAGGGCGCCCAGGTGTTTGAGCCTCTCCGCCATTCGCGCTCATGATCAGGCGGCGGCGGTCGTCGCCGCCTTGCTCGCCTTCGCTTCGTCCTGCGCCTCGAGCCAGCGTTGCGCGTCGAGCGCGGCCATGCAGCCGGTACCGGCACTGGTCACCGCCTGACGGTAGACATGGTCCTGCACGTCGCCGGCGGCGAACACGCCTGGCACGCTGGTCATCGTCGCCAGTCCGGCCAGCCCGCTGCGCGTGATGATGTAGCCGTTGGTCATCTGCAGCTGGCCGGCGAAGATCTCCGTGTTCGGCTGGTGCCCGATGGCGATGAAACACCCCTGCAGCACGAGGTCCGTCGTCGAGCCGTCCTGCTTGCTGCGGATGCGCACGCCGGTCACGCCCTTGTCGTCGCCCAGCACCTCGTCGAGTTCGTGCCATAAGTGCAGCTCGATCTTGGCTTCGTCGACCTTCTTCATCAGCTTGTCGACCAGGATCGGTTCGGCGCGGAACTTGTCGCGGCGATGGATCAAATGGACGATCTTGGCGATGTTGGCCAGGTACAGCGCCTCTTCGACGGCGGTGTTGCCGCCGCCGACGACGCAAACGTCCTGCTGCCGATAGAAGAAACCGTCGCAGGTCGCGCAGCCCGATACGCCCCTGCCCATGAACGCCTGTTCTGACGGCAGGCCGAGGTACTTGGCCGACGCGCCGGTGGCGATGATCAGCGCGTCGGTCGTGTACGCGCCCGCGTCGCCCTTCAGTTGGAACGGCCGCTTCGACAGGTCGACCGTGTTGATGTGGTCGAAGATGATCTCGGTATCGAAGCGCTCGGCGTGCTTCAGGAAGCGCGCCATCAGGTCCGGTCCCTGCACGCCGTCGGCGTCGGCCGGCCAGTTGTCGACATCGGTGGTCGTCATCAGTTGCCCGCCCTGCGCCAGGCCGGTGATCAGCATCGGTTTCAGATTGGCGCGCGCCGCGTACACCGCCGCCGTGTAGCCGGCGGGACCGGAGCCGAGGATCAGCACGCGCGCATGCTTGTTTTGCGACATCAGCATTCCATCGAGATCGAATCGAGTTCAAATTATAGGTGGGGGTGTCGCGGCCGGCCCCAGGCTGCAGGCGGCGCGGCCCGCGCGCCGAGCCGGTCTTTTTTTTTGGACGAAAATGTCGACATGAGTCAGCCGCTGCGCGCTGGCGGCGGAACACCGTCGGCACCGGTTGACCGAGCGAGGAGCGAGACATGAGCATTCATCCGGGCGCGCAGCTGGCGCGCTTCGCCGCCGAACTGCGATTCGACGACATTCCAGAACCCGTTTTACGGCGCGCCGAGGACCTGATGCTCGACTGGCTCGCCTCGACGCTGGCAGGCGCCAAGGCGCGCCAGGTACTCGCGGTGGAGCGCTTTGCGCAGGCGATGGGCCCGGCGCTCGGCGATGCGCAGGTGCTGATTTCGCGGCGGGTCAGTTCGCCGTACTTCGCGGCGATGGTCAACGCGGCCGCCTCGCACGTGGTCGAGCAGGACGACGTGCACAACGGCTCGGTGTTCCATCCGGCCACGGTCGTGTTCCCACCGGCGCTGGCCACCGCGCAGTGCGAAGGCGGCACCGGGCGGGAATTCCTGGCCGCCGTGGTTGCGGGTTACGAGGTGGGCATTCGTGTCGGCGAGTTTCTCGGTCGCTCGCACTACAAGGTCTTCCATACCACCGGCACCGCCGGCGTGCTCGCAGCGGCGGCGGCGACCGGTCGCGTGCTCGGCCTGTCGGCGGCGCAGATGATTCACGCCTTCGGCTCGGCGGGAACGCAAGCAGCCGGCCTGTGGGAATTCCTGCGCGACGGGGCCGACTCCAAGCAGCTGCACACCGCGCATGCAGTGATCGCCGGGCTTGCCTCGGCCTATCTCGCGCGCGACGGCTTCACCGGCGCCCAGCGGATTCTCGACGGTGCGCAAGGCATGGCCGCCGGCATGTCGAGTGACGCCGACCCGGCGCGGCTGACCGATCGGCTCGGCAGCCGCTGGGCGCTGGCGGAAACGTCGTTCAAGTATCACGCATCGTGTCGCCATACCCACCCGGCGGCTGACGCCCTGCAGTCGGTGATCAAACAGCATCGCCTGGGCGCAGATTCGATCAGGGAGGTCACGGCGCTCGTGCACCAGGCGGCGATCGACGTGCTCGGGCCCGTTGTCGAGCCGCGCACGGTGCACCAGTCGAAATTCTCGATGGGCACCGTGCTGGCGCTCATCGCGTTGCGCGGTTCGGCGAGCCTGCCGGACTTCGAAACGGCACTCGACGATCCCGCCGTGGCCGCCTTCCGCGGCAGGGTGAAGATGGCGCTCGATCGCGAAGTCGATGCGGCCTATCCGGCGCGCTGGATCGGCAAGGTCACGGTGACGACCACCGACGGCCGCACGCTGAGCGGCCGGGTCGACGAGCCCAAGGGTGATCCGGGCAACACGCTGTCGCGCGACGAGATCGAGGACAAGGCGTACCGGCTGGCCGAGTTCGGCGGCGTGGCCTCGCGCGCGGAAATGGGCGAAGCCATCGAGCGGATCTGGAGCCTCGCCGATGCCGATGGCGCGCCGCACTTCTTCGTCGAACTGCCGCTGCCGCTGCTGCCTTAGCGCCGCGCGACGGCTACATCTGCCGGAACAGGTGCGTGTAGGAGTCGGACACCGGCAGGGTGTCGCTGCGGCCTTTCAGCTTTACTACCATGCGGCCGCGAAAATCGCGGCTGACGCCGGCGACGCTGGCAACGTTGACCACCGTCGATCGGTGGATCTGCCAGAACTGGTTGGGATCGAGCTCGTCGACCAGTTCCTTCAGCGACTTGCGGATCAGCGCTTCACCGTCGGCGGTGACCACCCGCGTGTACTTGTTGTCGGCCTGGAAGAACGCGATTTCGTCGACGGTGATCAGCCGCAGGTTCTGCCCGACCGAAGCGTTGATCCAGCGCAGATGGCTTTTCGGCCCGCCTGCCGGCGTGATCGATGGCAGCACCGGATCGAGCCGCGGCACCGGGCTGCCGAGCCGCTCCTTCAGCCGCGTGACGGTGGTGAACAGCCGCGCGGCCGAGATCGGCTTGAGCACGTAGTCGATGGCGCCCTGTTCGAAGGCGGCCACCGCATGTTCGTCGTAGGCAGTGACGAACACCACGCGGCTGCGGCCGTTGACCTGCCGCGCGACCTCCAGCCCGGTCGCCCCCGGCATCTGGATGTCGAGGAACAGGATGTCGGGCCGATGCTCGCCCATCAGCCGCAGGGCGGCGATGCCGTCGCCAGCTTCGGCGACGATCGTCAGCTCGGGCCATAGCTGGCCGAGCTGCTCGACCAGTTGCTGGCGCAGCGTCGGCTCGTCTTCGGCGACGATCGCGGTCGCGTTCATCGCTTCTGCTCTGCCTCGGCGGTGGCAATGCGCAGTGTCAGTGTCGTTTCGCCGTCCGTTTCCGCGCAGCGCAGGCTTGCCGTGCTGCCGTACAGCCCGGCAAGCCGCTCGC
>JBFGOX010000234.1:0-5298 GCA_041565015.1 Burkholderiaceae bacterium | reverse complement strand
AGCACCACGCGCTGGCTGCCGCGCACCGCGGCTTCCATTTCCGGGGTGCCGCGCTCGTTCTCGGCGTAGATGTTCTCCCCGGTGACGATGGGGTCGTCGACCACGATGCCGATCGCCAGGATGAAGCCGAACAGCGACATCATGTTGATGGACAGGCCGACGAGCGGCATCACCGCGAAGGCACCGACGAAAGACACGAAGATGCCGACCGAGACCCAGAACGCCAGCCGCAGGTCGAGAAACAGCGCCAACGCCGCCATCACCAGCGTCAGGCCGATCAGGCCGTTCTTCACCAGCAGGTCGCGGCGATTGTTGAATTCGGTGGCGTCATTGCGCCAAACGGCGACCGACAGGCCAGGAGGCAGGTTCGGGCGCAGCGAGCCGTCCAGATAGTCCTGGACCCGGCCGACGACATCGAGCACCTTTTCGTCGCCGACGCGGAAGACCTGCACGAAAGCGGCGGGCAGGCCGTTGTAGCGCATCACCAGGTCCTCGTCGCGAAAGCCGTCATCGATTCGCGCGATGTCCCCGAGCCGCACCCCGGCGCCGCTGGGACTCGCCGCAACGACGATGTTCTCGAAATCGCGGCGGTTGTAATTGCGCCCCTTCGTGCGCAGCAGGATCGACTCGGCGCCGGCCTTGATCTCGCCGCCGGGCAGATCGAGGCTGCTGCGCCTGACGGTCGTGGCCAGGTCCTGCAGGGTCACGCCGTAAGCGCGCAGGATGTCGTTGCCGACCTCGATCGAGACTTCGTAACTGCGCACACGCGCCACTTCGGCCAGCGAGATGCCGGGAGTGGCCGACAGTTCGTCCTTGATGCGGAACGCCAGTTCGCGCAGCGTGGCCTCGCCGGCGTCACCGTAGACGGCGAGCTCCATCACCCGCTGGCGATTGACGATCTCGCGCACCTCGGGCCGTTCGGCCTGCTCCGGGAAGGTCGTGATGCGGTCGACCGCCGAGCGGATCTCGTCGAGCTTGCGCGCAGTCTGCGTGCCACGGGCCAGTTCGGCGCGCACGACCCCGACGCCCTCGGCGGCGACGCCGGTCAGCCGGTCGATGCCGTCGATGCCCTGGATCTGCTCCTCGATGCGCTGGACGATCGATTCCTCGATTTCGTCCGGCGTCGCGCCCTGGTAGACGACGCGCACCTCGATGACGTCGAAGTTGATTTCGGGAAAGACCTCCTGCTTGGTGGTCAACATGTTGACCAGCCCGGCAAACACGATCAGAAGCATCAGCAGGTTGGCGGCCACAGGATGGCGCGCCATCCACGCGATCAGGCCCCGCATGCGGCCCCCTTGGCGCGGCAGTTCACCGCTCCGAGTGCTGACGGGTGCGGCCGCGAGCGCGGCCCGGCCTGAACGGCCGCGCACGGTGGCGAAACCGGTGCCGTGCTCACTGCCCGAGTGCCCGCGCGGTGCCGCGCGCGTTGCGCGCCTCGTCGACGACGCGCACGGCCATGCCGTCGGTGACCACCTTCAGGTCGCTGACGATCACGCGTGCACCGGGCTCCAGCGCGTCGCCGCTAACGGCGACGGTGTCGGCCACTTCCTGCAACACGCGCACTGGAACGATCTTGATCCGGTCAGCGTCGTCGAGCCGCCACAGCTGGTCGCCGTCGCGCAGCGCCTGCCGCGGTAGCACGGCGTAACGATCGACCGAACGCCCAACGATGTCGACCTGCACGTACATGCCGACTAGCAGCGGCGGCGCCACGCCCTTGCCGTGGCCATCGAGCGGCGTGCCGCGCGCCTGCGGCTTGTCGACGCGGACGACGACGTTCAATGTGCGGGTGGCTGAATCGAGCGCCGCTTCGATGCGGTCCAGTCGCGCCGGCCAGCGGTAGCGCGTGCCACCATGCTCGACGGTCACCGTCGCTGCCGCCCGACCAGCCTTCCCGCTCCAGGGGTCGTCGAGCAGTGCCACGTCGCGGTCGGTGAGCGGTACGGCAATTTCGAGCACGTCGTCGGCGAACAGCCGCGCCAGTTCGCGTCCAGGCTGCACGGTCTCGCCGATATCGACCTTCTCCGACAGCACGCGACCGGCGAACGGGGCGCGCAGTTCGCTGCGGGCCAGATCGATGCTGCGGCCTTTCAGCAGTGCCTCGGCGCGTTCCAGCGCGGCGCGCGCGAGGTCGCGATTGGCCACGCGCTCGTCGCGCGTCTGCTCGGCCTGGACGCCTTGCGCGATCAGTTCGTCGGTACGCTTGAGCAACTGCTCGGCGAGCGCCAACGACGCCTGCGCCGATTCGCGTTCGGCACGCGCCTGTGCAAGCGCCGCGCGGAAAGATTCCGGATCGAGCCGCACCAGCATTTCACCCGCCCGGAAGGTGCCGCCGACCACCAGGTTGGCGCTGACGAAGCTCACCTTGCCGGGCACTTCCGGTGCAAGAACGACCTCGACCCGGGGCCGTGCCAGGCCGTGGCCGGTGACCGTCAGCGCACCGGCGCGAATTTCGATCGGTACCGCGCGAGCCAGCGGCAGCTGCTTTGCCGGTGCACGTACGGCCGGCCTCGGCTTGAACACTTGCAGCGCGACAAAGCCGCCGACACCAAGGGCGAGGATGGCGATGACGGCCAAGCGCCACGTCCAGCGCCGGCGGGGCATTCGAGCGGAGGAGTCAGCCAATGGAAAGCCAGGAAAACGAGCGCGCACGCGGCCACGTGCGGGGGAAGCAAGCAGTCTAGCGGGTTATGCGCTACGGGCTTGCGGCAGCAAGCGTGCGCGCGGTCCGCGCCGGGCCCGAGTGCCGGCGGCTGGCCGGCGGTGACTGCCGCGACGCGCTCAGTGCAGCGCGACCAGCCTGAGGCTCATTCGCGCCGGTGTCGCGGCGTTGCCATCGAAAACTAGATGCTCGCCGATGCGCAACTGCAATCGGCTCGGATACGCGTAGCGATATCCGGTCACATGATCGATGATCACGGCCGCGGTGCCGCCGGGAAGGATGACGCTTGCCAGATGGGTGCCGCGCGAGATTGCGGTCGCGCGTGCCAGCAGGGTGCCGCGACGGCACTCGATCTCGAGATCGGACGACGAACGCCGTACCTGCAGGTCGAACATCGGCGTCGTGCCGAAATAATCGGCCGCGCTGTTGGCGATGCGGCAGCGCATGCCTTCGACGGACCGACCGAACGCATCGATGGTCTGGATGCTGAGCGGCTGGGTGGGCGTACCGCTCACTGTGGCACAGCCGCCGGCGAGGATGCACGAGATCGCCAGCAGCGCACGCGGAACGATGGTGAAGCAGCGAAAGAACGATTGCGCATCCATGTGCCGGAAGACTACGGTGCGGCCTCGAGAAAACCGAGTCACGCGCACGCCGTGCGGACGGATGACGGCGCGTTGCCGCTGAATTTCTCGAGCCCATGCGCGGCATCCTTCCGGATTAGTCGCTTGTCGCCTCCTCGCGCCGCACATCGCCGCTACCATCGCGGCGTGATTGAAATGCAGGACAGGCGACGCGTTGCAATGAGTGAACGGACCTCGCGCGACGGCGTCCGCGCGGCGCGCGAGAACGGCGACACCGGTGGCGTCGTGCTCGAGCCGACACGGCGCGGTCGCGAGGAACTTGAACGACCGCGATTCGGCCTCGGCGGCAACCAGCGCCGGCTGCTCGCGGTCCTCGATGGCCATCGTTCGTTGGATCAATGCGCGCTCGCCGAACCGCGACTGCAGCAACCGCGTCTGGCGCGCGACGCGGCGCGCCTGCTGGCTTTCGGGCTGGCGCGCCAGGTCCGCGGCGAACTGCCGCAGGATCTGGTCGTGCAGGCGATGAACCTGACTGCGCGAATCCCGCTGGACCGGCTGCCGCCGCTCGAGCCCGAGCGCACCGTGATGCCGATGGCGCCGCGCGTGGCGCCTTCGCCGCACAGCCGCGCGCAGCCGCGAGAAGAGCCGGTGCGGCGCACGACGCGGCGCTGGCCGATCGCACTGTTGCTGCTGCTGATCGCTGCGGTCGCCGCGATCGGCTATCTGACCTGAGCCGGCGCCTGCGCCGGAGATGCGCAGGACTGCTGATCGGGCCGCGGGCGGTCGGCGCCGTGTGCATCGGTCAGCGAAACCAAGAAGGACAGCAAGGCCTCCGTTTCCGAGGCCGACAGGCGCAGCGGCCGCAGCAGCGGCTGCGCGCTGGCATGAATGCGCGACTCGTCGAGCGCGGCGTAGTGCTGCAGCACGTCGCGCAGCGTCGGCAGCGAGCCGTTGTGCATGTACGGGCCGGTCACGGCTACGTTGCGCAGGCTCGGCACCTTGAATTCACCCCAGTGTCGTGGCTCCAGCACCGCGTGACGCGTTGCGGTTGCCCGTGCGTTCGGGTCATCGTTGTAGCGGCCAAGCAGACTGAACGGGCTGCTGCGTAGCTTCTGAAGGTCCTGGTAGCGGCCTGCGTCGACCTCGCCCGGCGCAGTAAAGAAGGGCACGCCGATGTCGGCGAACTCGCCGTTCGTGAAGTTGGGTCCGTTGTGACAGGCGATGCAGTTGCCGCGGCCGATGAAAAGTCGCAGCCCCTGCTGGGCCGCGATCGGATAGCGTGCCGCGGTTGCCGCATCATCGCGAGCCAGTGCGTCGCGGAATTCGTCGAATGCGGTGCGGCCGGTAACGAGTGTTTCCTGGAAGGCGGCCAGCGCCTTGGCCGTGTTGACCAGCACCGTGTCCTTATCGGTGGAGGCGGCCGGCGCGTGCCCGAAGGCACGTTCGTAGAAGCAGGCCAGTTCCGGATCACGGACATAGATGTGCGTCACCCACGCCGGGTTCGAATCGAATTCGCGTGGATCGAGCAGCGGACGCAGGCTAGCCATCCAAAGGCTGTCGGCACCGCCGCCCCAGCCGAACCAGCGATGTAGCCGGAGATTGTTCAACGGCGGGGTGTTGCGCGGCAAATCGGCGAGACCATGCGCGCGCGGCTTCAGGTCGGTCCAGCCGCGGTCGGTCTGGTGGCAGGTGACGCACGCGATATAGCCGGACGGCGACAGTCGCGCGTCGAAGAGCAGCCTTGCGCCGAGCGCCATCGCGTCGGGGTTGCCCGACGCGCGATTGGTCGTGTCCGGGGTCAGCGCTGGCGGCCACGGACCCAGCGACAGGATCCGAGTGCGCTCCTGCATGGTGTAGTTCAGCAGCGGCGCCTCGCTGCCGGAGGCCGCCGTTGCGCTGCCGACCGCGCTGGCCGACAGCGCGACCAGCAGCAGACCGCGTCGGAGATTCGGCATTCCGGTGCGTGTCAGTCAACAACCTGTTTCGAACTTACGCTGCCTGCCACCGAATGCAAGCGGCCCGCGCGTTTGCGCGGCGACGCCGGCCGGT
>JBFGOX010000233.1:0-5333 GCA_041565015.1 Burkholderiaceae bacterium | reverse complement strand
GCTCGACCGCGTCGCGCTCGAGCGCATCGACCGCGCAGGCGACCGCCAGATAGGTCTTGCCGGTGCCGGCCGGACCGATGCCGAAGCTGATGTCGTGCTCGAGGATCGAGGCGAGGTAATCGCGTTGCCGCGGTGTGCGGCCGTGCAACTCGCGCCGCCGCGTGTGCAGCGTCGGCAGCGCCTCGCCTTCCTCGTCCGGCGGCGGCGACACGTCGCCGCGGCGCTCGACGAAATAAAGCTGGATGTCGTCGACCGAAATCGGTCGCTGGGCGCGGGTCAGGAAGTGCTGCAGCACGTCGACGGCCTGCTGCGCCCGTGCCTGCGGGCCCTCGATGCGGAACTGGTGGCCACGGCGGCGGATGGCGACGTCGAGTTCGGTCTCGATCTGCCGCAGATTGGCGTCGAGCGCGCCAGTGACGTTGGCCAACTCGCTGGTGTCCGCATCGGTGGCAAACGACAGAACCTGACGGGCGGAGGAGCGGCGAACCACGCGACGATACGTGCCTTAGTCGGCCAGCGCTGCCTGCCGCAGCGCTTCGCCGCGAAGCGAATGCGGCAGCGCCTGCGTGATGCGCACGTCGAGCATCCGTCCGACGAGCATTTCGCCATCAGAGGCGGCGAAGTTGACGACGCGGTTGTTCTCGGTGCGGCCCATCAGTTCGGCGCCATTCTTCTTCGACGGCCCCTCGACGAGGATGCGCTGCCGGGACCCGACCATCGCTTCGTTGATCCGTGCGCTGCTTTCGTTGATCACGGACTGCAATCGCTGCAGCCGGGCGAGTTTGACTTCCTGCGGCGTGTCGTCCGCGAGATCGGCCGCCGGGGTGCCGGGCCGGCGGCTGTAGAGGAAAGAGAAGCTGGCATCGAAGCCGATGTCTTCGGCCAGCCGCAGCGTGCGGTCGAAGTCGTCTTCGCTTTCGCCCGGAAAGCCGACGATGAAGTCCGATGAGATCGATACGTCCGGCCGGACCGCGCGCAGCCGGCGGATGATCGACTTGTATTCGAGCACGGTGTAGCCGCGTTTCATCGCCGCCAGGATGCGGTCGGATCCGCACTGGACCGGCAGGTGCACATGAGCGACAAGCTTCGGCAGCCGGCCATGGACGTCGATCAGGCGCTGCGTGAATTCCTTCGGGTGCGATGTCGTGTATCGAATTCGCTCGATGCCCGGGATCTCGGCCACGTATTCGAGCAGAAGGGCGAAGTCGGCGCCCTGTCCGTCGCCCATCGACCCGCGGAAGGCATTGACGTTCTGGCCGAGCAGCGTGATTTCGCGCACACCCTGGTCGGCTAGATCCGCCACTTCGGTCAGCACGTCGTCGAAGGGACGCGAGACTTCCTCGCCGCGCGTATACGGCACCACGCAGAAGCTGCAGTACTTGCTGCAGCCTTCCATGATCGACACGAAAGCGCTCGCGCCGTCGACCCGTGGCGGCGGCAGGGCGTCGAATTTTTCGATCTCGGGAAAGGAGATGTCGACTTGCGGCTGTCCGGTGGCGCGGCGCCGTTCGATCAGCGCCGGCAGGCGGTGCAGTGTCTGCGGCCCGAATACCACGTCGACGTACGGCGCGCGCGCGACGATGGCCGCGCCTTCCTGGCTCGCCACGCAACCGCCGACGCCGATGACCAGCTCCGGATTGCGCCGCTTCAGTTGCCGCGCCCGACCGAGATCGGAGAACACTTTCTCCTGCGCCTTTTCGCGCACCGAGCAGGTATTGAACAGCAACACGTCGGCGTGCTGCGGGTCGTCGGTCAGCGTCAGCCCCTGTTCGGCGTTCAGCACGTCGGCCATCCTGGCCGAGTCGTACTCGTTCATCTGGCAGCCGAAGGTGCGGATGAAAAGCTTCTTGCCCATCGTGCTCAGCGTTTGCGCGCCTCGTCGGCGCTGAGCACCCAAACCGTCAGCACCTGGCCCTGCGCGTCGAGCCGGTAACGCACCAGCGTATCGGCCGCCACCTGGTTCGGCGTCACCGTCAGGTTGTTCGGCATCAGGATCCGCGCGCCGGGTGCCAGCCGCATCGGTTTGCCGTTGATGTGAACTTCGGGAAACTGCGCCGGCGTGAAGCGGCCACGCGGCGCGTCGGCCGGAATCAAGCGCGGCACGACCTGCGCCGAAACTGTGGCGGCAAGCAGCAGGGCAACGACGGCGCCGGTCAGCAACGAAGCGATGCGCATCAGGATGCTCGGTGGCGCAGTGATGGAAAGTGGTGGCGGATCAGGGACTCGAACCCCGGACACAAGGATTATGATTCCTCTGCTCTAACCAGCTGAGCTAATCCGCCTGGGCAAGCATTTCCGCCTGTCGGCGGAGGGCGCGAATTATCTCGGTTCGTGCCGGCAGGGTCAAATCGGCGTGCGGGCAGCAGAAGCGAACCTTCGACCGCCGGGACCCGCGCCGGCCACACTGATTCCGCAGCGGATACGGCCGCCATCAGGGGGCCCGCGTCGGCGGGCTCGATGGCGCGTGCGGGAAGCGCACTCGGAACAGCGCGCCCTGATGATCCGAATCGATTGCGCGGGCCGGCGACAGGATGCTGACCAGTGCGTCGTGCTGCTCCGCGATCTCGCGCACGATGGCCAGCCCCAGCCCGCTGCCTTCCACGTTGGTGCCGAGCACGCGGTAGAAGCGGTCGAACACGCGCGCACGTTCATGCTCGGGAATGCCTGGCCCGCTGTCCTCGACCTCGAGCAGTACGCTGCCGCCTTCGCGACCGACGCGCGCGGTGACGCTGCCGCCGGACGGCGTATAGCGCAGCGCGTTGTCGATCAGGTTGCCCAGCAGCTCGCGCAACATCAGCGGCGCGCCGACGACCTTGGTCGACTCGTTCGACACATCGACGCCAAGGTCGATCTGCCGCTCGATCGACTGGGGCACCCAGTCGCGCACCACGTCACGCGTGAGCTGTGCCAGGTCGACGATCTCGACCATCGGTACTTCGGCGCCCCGGTGCTCCGCCCGCGCCAGCGCCAGCAACTGATCGATGAGCCGGGTGGCGCGATCGGTGCTGGCGGCGATCTGGCGCAGGCTGCGCCGCAGTTCCAGCGGATCGGTTTCGCGCAGCGCCAGTTCGGACTGCGTGCGCAACCCCGCCAGCGGCGTCTTCATCTGATGCGCGGCATCGGCGATGAACCGCTTCTGCACCTGGATGCTCGCCGACAGGCGCGCCAGCAGGTCGTTGAAGGACTCCACCAGCGGCGTGATTTCCTCCGGCGCGCCGCGCGCGTCGATCGGCGAACGGTCTTCCGGCCGCCGGCGCCGGATCCGCGCCTGCAGCGTGGTCAGCGGCGCCAGCCCGCGGGTCAACGCCAGCCAGACCAGCAGGACGGCCACCGGCAGCACGATGAACTGCGGCACGATCACGCCCTTGATGATCTCGTTGGCCAGCTGCGTGCGCGCCTCCAGCGTTTCGGCGACCTGCACCAGCACCGGCGAGTGGCCCGGCAACCGTGCCCACGTGTAGGCGACCCGCACCTCGCTGCCATGCATCTTGTCGAAGCGAAGCACAGGTGGCCCGGTCGCGATGTCTTCGTCGACCGGCAGCGGGATGTCGGGATCCCCGGCAACCAGTTCACCGCGCAGGCCCAGCACCATGTACGAGGCGGTGCTGGTCGAATTGGGCCGCAGCACCTCGCTGACGTCGATGCCGAGGCGCAGTTGTACGCGGCCGTTGACGACGTGCACGTGGTCGGCGAGCAGACTGACGGTCTCGGCGAGCTTGCGGTCGTACGGCGGGTTGGCAATCTGCTGCGCCACCAGGAACGTGAGGGTCACGCTCATCGGCCACAGCAGCAGCAGCGGCGCCAGCATCCAGTCCAGAATCTCGCCGAACAGCGAACGCTGCTCGTCGGGCCGGCGCAGCGGATTGACCGCCCGTTCCGCCAACGCAGGGGCGGGCGGCGCCCCGCCGGAAAGCGGATAGCGGCGCGGCAGCGGGGATGATTGATCGGGCATGGCTGACGACAGTATGCGCGCCGCCTTCGCTGCCTGCGGCCTTCTCAGGCGCTGCTGGTCGCGGGCCCGTTGGCCGCGCCTTCGCCGGGTTCACAGGCTCGCTGCATGCTGTAGCCGAGTCCGCGAACGGTGACGATGCGGATGCCGCTGGTCTCGATCTTCTTTCTCAGCCGATGGACGTAGACCTCGATCGCGTTGGTGCTGACCTCTTCGCCCCATTCGCACAGGTGGTCGACCAGTTGCTCCTTGCTGACTAGGCGTCCGGGCCGGCTGATCAGGATCTCGAGCAGGCCGAGTTCGCGCGCTGAAAGTTCCAGCGGCGCGTCGTTCAACGTGGCCACGCGGCCGGCCGGATCGAGCGCCAGCGCGCCGTTGCGCAGCACCGCCTGTGCGCCGGCCAGCGAACGCCGCGTCAGCGCCCGCACGCGCGCTTCGAGTTCAGACAGCGCGAACGGCTTGGCCATGTAGTCGTCGGCGCCGAGATCAAGCCCCTTGACCCGCTGTTCGATACTGTCGGCGGCGGTCAGGATCAGCACCGGAACCTTCGCGTTGCGCGCGCGCAGCCGCCGCAACACCTCCAGACCGGTCAGACCGGGCAGTCCGAGGTCGAGGATCAGGACATCGAAATGCTGCGCGGCCAGTCCGGTGTCGGCCGCCGGTCCGTTGTTGACGACGTCGACCGCATAACCCGCTGCCCGCAGCGAACGCGACAGGCCGTCGGCGAGCACTTCGTCGTCCTCGGCGATGAGGATGCGCACTGATATCCTTGAACCGGTCGGGCGCGCACCGGATTGCGCACGCTTGACCGCGAGAGTCTCCGCGTAAGGTGCTTTTCGCTCCGAGTCTAGGCGGCACCGGAGTGCCCGGCAAGGAAAGCACGGAACGGTTGCCCAGCGTGAATTTGCCGCTTGACGGCGATACTGGATGAATCTACAGTGATACTGTGATTTTATTCAGTATCCGGTCGCGTTACCGAAGCGCGCCGGACTTCCCGACGGCGAAGCGGAGGCGGAAATGGACGACGGAAGGAGCGGTTTGGTGGCTGACAGCAAGGAGCGGCAGAAGGCGCTGGCCGCGGCATTGGCGCAGATCGAGAAGCAGTTCGGCAAGGGTTCGATCATGCGGCTGGCCGACGGCGAGGTCGCTGAGGACATCGACGTTGTCTCGACCGGATCGCTTGGGCTGGACGTCGCGCTCGGCATCGGCGGCCTGCCGCGCGGACGGGTGGTCGAGGTCTACGGACCGGAATCGTCGGGCAAGACCACGCTGACGCTGCAGGTGATCGCCGAGATGCAGAAGATCGGCGGCACCTGCGCCTTCATCGCTGCCGAGCATGCGCTTGACGTGCAATACGCGTCGAAGCTCGGCGTCAGCCTGCACG
>JBFGOX010000232.1:0-5338 GCA_041565015.1 Burkholderiaceae bacterium | reverse complement strand
GTGCGCGACCGCGCTGGCCGCTGCGTACAGCGGGCTGGCCAGGTGCGCCTTGGCGCCGTCGGGTCCGACGCGGTAGACGTGCTTTTCCGAGCCGCGACGCGCGACGAAAACATCGAGCTCGTTCAGGCCCATTTCGAGATGGTCGACGAACTTCAGTTGCATCGAATCGGCCGCGAAGGCGGGCAGGGCAAGCGCACCGGCGGAAAGCAGGGATGCTGCGAGAAGCCTACGTTTCATGACTGAACCTCCTGTGCAGTAAGTGCGTTGATCGTGAGTCGTTTCATCGCCATGTGACGATGCGAGAGATTGTCGAAGTTGCACTCGCCATCGATAAGAGACAGACTGGCAACGAGCGGTTCATTCGTGCCAGGGAGGTGATCGATGGCCGAATCGCGTGCTCGCATTCGCGTCAGCCTGCTCGCGATTGCCGACGCGATGATCGCGTCGCTCGGCGGCCTGTTCGACGTGCTCAACTCGTTCAGGCTGCTCGGCAGCTTCGACGATTCGGTGCCGCACGCGGCGCCGTTCGCGGTCGAGATCGTCGGCGCGAGCTGCGAACCGATCGTCACGGCAAGCGGGCTGCCGGTCAGCGCGCAGCGTTCGCTCGACGACGTTCGCGACACCGACGTGGTGATCGTGCCGTCGGTACTGGTCGCCGACGGCGCGTGGATCACCGGCCGCTATCCGCGCGAGGTGCGATGGCTCGGCGAGGTCTATGCGCGCGGCGCCATGCTGTGCTCGACCTGTTCGGGCGTGCTGCTGCTGGCCGAAACCGGACTGCTCGACGGACGCGAGGCGACGATCCACTGGGCGTACGCCTCGACGTTCCGCAGGAACTTTCCGGCGGTGCGGCTGGTGCCTGAAAAAGTGCTGGTCGCCACCGGCGAACGTGAGCAGTTCGTGATGTCCGGCGCGTCGGCATCCTGGCACGACCTTGTCCTGTACCTGATTGCCCGGCACGTCGGGCCGACGGCCGCGCAGGCGATCGCACGGTTCATGCTGCTGCAGTGGCACCAGGACGGGCAGGCCTTGTACGCCGCGTTTCAGCCCGCCACCGACCACGGCGATGCCGTGGTGCTGGCGGTGCAGCAGTGGATCGCGCAGCACATGTCGGCCTCCAATCCGGCCGAGGAAATGATGCGACGCTCGGGGCTCGCCGAGCGCAGCTTCAAGCGCCGGTTCACCAACGCGACCGGCTTTTCGCCGATCGCCTATGTCCAGCGGCTGCGGCTGGAAGAAGCGAAGCGGCGGCTCGAGCGCACCGACGCGCCCATCGACGAAATCGCCTGGGCGATCGGCTACGAGGACCCGGCGTTCTTCCGCCGTCTGTTCAAGCGCTCGACGGGCGTGACGCCCGGCGCGTACCGGCGCAAGCTGCGCGTTCCCGCCTTCGCGGCATCGCGAGCCTGAGCCCAGCGCGCCGCGCCGGCCGCGGCTCAGGAGGCACCGCGCGATTCGGAAAAAGATCCGACGTTCGAGCTTTGCCGCGCGAACCAGGCGCGGCTCGCCGCGAGCAGGGCGCAGGTCGCGCACGAAATGAACACCACGAACATCGGGTAGGGCGTGCCGTCCTGGTGCAGGCCGATCAATTGCACCACTGCCGCCCCGATCGCCATCTGCGCGGCGCTCAGCAGGCCGGAGGCTGCTCCCGAGCGTTGCGGTTGCGCGGCCAGCGCCTGCGCCTGCACCAGGGCGGCGCCGACCGCGCCGAAGAAGCTGAGCACGACGGTCGGCGTGAACAGGACGGCCTGGTTCCAGGGCAGCAGGTTCGCCGCCACCAGGCCGGCTATCGAGGTGAGCAGGCAACCGGCACTCGACAGCAGGATCATCGTGTCGCGCCGGAAGCGCTGGCTCCAGCGGCCCGTTGCGTAGTTGCCGGCGATGAAGGCGAGACAGGCGCCGGCGAACCACAGGCCGTAGTCGGTCGCGGTGGCGCCCAGCGCTTCGACAAAGAGGAACGGAAGTGCGGCCTGGCCCGCATAGAACGTCGCCATCACGCTGGAGAAGTACAGCGTCGAGGCGAGATAGCCCGGGTCGCGCAGCAGTGCGGCGATGTCGTGCAGCGGGTTGCGTTGGTCTATCTCGCCTTGCGTGCGGCGGGTCTCGGGCAGGTACAGCGCCAGCAGCAACAGCGCGGTCAGGCCAGCGAGAAGGCACAGGATGAACAACGCGCGCCAGTGCACGTGGTCCAGCAGCAGCCCGCCCGCGACCGGCGCGAGCATCGGCGCGACGATCATCACCGCGGTCAGGTAGGCGATGACCTGGCCGCTGCGTTCGGCGCCGTACAGGTCGTGCACGATGGTCCGCGTGAGCACGATGCCGGCCGCGCTGCCGGCCGCCTGCACGATGCGGCCGGCGATCATCACGTCCGGCGTCGCCGCCAGCGCGGCGACCAGCGATCCGGCGCAGAACAGCGCCGTGCCGGCGAGCAGGACGGGGCGGCGACCGACGCGGTCGGCCAGCGGCCCGTAGATCACCGTGGCCGCACTGATGGCGACGAACGACAGGCTGATCAGCATCTGCGCAACCGGCATCGGAATCGCCAGATCCCGGTGCACGAAGGGCACTGCCGGCGTCAGCATCTGCGTGGCGAGCGGACCGAGCGCATAGCCGAGGGCCAGCGCGACAAGGACGATCCGGTGCGAGGCGTTCATGTCGTACTCCAAAAGTTCGCGCAGGCGCGCCGCAGCCATGACCGCTGGCGAACGGGACGGCGCAACTCGCCTGCCGGCTGCACGGCGCCTGCAGGGGCGCGGTGGCTTGCGCAGCGAAGAACCGCGATGCCGACGTTCGCCCGCATGACGACGCTGCCGCGACGCCAGTCGAGCGGGCAGGCCTATTTCACGGCCGTTGCAGCCGGTAACCCGGCCGCTGCCGTCGGCAAGATGTTCTGATTCAGGCGGAACAGGTTGGCGGGATCGAACTTGTTCTTCAGCGCCACCAGCCGCTTGTAGTTGTCGCAACCATAGGCTGCCTGCACCAGCGCCTGTCCTTCCTCGCCGAAGCCGGCGAAATTCAGGTAAAGGCTGCCGGACGAGAAGCGGTGCATGTCGTTCCACAGTGCGCGCGTCCAGCGGATGTTCTTTTCGTTGTCCGCCGGATCGGACCAGGTGCTGTCGATGCTGAGCAGAAACTCGGCACTGCGGTCTCCGTAGGCCGAGTCGCGCGCCGAGGGGCGGTTCATCGCGCCGCCGTGATGCCAGATCGGCAGCAGGGTGTGCGGCGACGGCCGCGACTCGGCGGCCACGATCACGGCCTCGAGAACCTGATCGTCAAGCCCGTTCAGCTCGAGCGATTTCCAGTAGTAGTTGAACGCCCCCGCTGGCAGGAACGGGTCGTACAGCTGTTGCACCTGGACGAACGGCATGACTCCGCTCAGGTCGATCAGCGGCTCGCCGAACTCGCGCAGCGGCTGCAGGGCGCGTTGCCCTTCGGCTGGGCTGCCGCAGTGCATGGCGACCAGCGCAACCACCGGCGCGCCGCGCGTGTGCGGCGGAAAGGCGTCGACAGCGGGCACCGACCAGAACACCGCCTGCGACGAGACCTCCTCGGGCGCGGCGCGGATGAAATCGCGCCAGCACGGCACCACCGTGCGCGCCTGCTCGAGCGGATACAGCGCGCCGGCGAACATCACCTCCGGCCCGACCGGATGCAGCTGGAACTCGAACGAGATGACGACGCCGAAATTGCCGCCGCCCCCACGGATGCCCCAGAACAGGTCGGAAGTCTCGGTCGCGCTGGCCGTGCGCAGCGCGCCGTCGGCGGTGACGATGTCCACCGAAATCAGGTTGTCGCAACTGAGTCCGTACTTGCGGCGCAGCCAGCCGACACCGCCGCCGAGCGTGAGCCCGGCGATCCCGGTGGTCGAAACGACACCGCCCGGTGCGGCGAGGCCGAAAGCCTGCGTCTCGCGGTCGAGTTCGCCCCAGGTGACGCCGCCCTGCGCGCGCACCGTGCGCGCGATCGGATCGACATCGATCTTCTTCATCGGCGACAGGTCGATGACCAGTCCGTCGTCGCACACCGCGCTGCCGGCCACGTTGTGGCCGCCGCCGCGCACCGCGACCATTAGCTGGTGCACGCGCGCGAAGTTCACCGCGTCGATCACGTCGGCGGCGCCATCGCAGCGGACGATCCAGCGCGGACGACGATCGATCATCCCATTCCAGACGCGGCGGGCCGCGTCGTAGCGGTCGTCATCGGGGCCGACCACTTTGCCGCCCAGTCGCGATTCGAGCGTTGAGGTTGATTGCTTCCCGGTCATGGTGCCTCCATCGAAAGGTCGTTCGGAAGATGGTTGGCAGCGTAGGGAACGTGTGCCGGGTGGACGAGAGTCAGGGCGGCCAATGACGGTTCGTTTGTGCCACGGCCTTCGCGTCGCTGATGAACGAAGGGGGCGAAGGCGGAGACGATCGCGGCGACGTGCGCGCAATAGGCGGCCGTCTTCGAGCGCCACGTTCGATTGCACGACTCCGTGCGGCGCCATCGCCGGCGCGCCGGCCGGGAATCGGATTCATCGGGTTCCCGACCGCACTTGACTTCGACTGATCGCTTTGCCAGCCGGATATCATCCGCGCGGTCGCTTGCCGGTTCGCGAGCCTGCGGCCCGGATCGACCGACGCGGGAGGTGTTGACATGCGTTCTTCGTTACTTATCGCATCGGTTGCGATCGGCATCGCCGCCAGCTTCGTCGCGCACGCCCACCACGGCTGGAACGGCTACGACGCCGGCACCACGCTGACCCTCGCGGGCACCGTCAAGGAAGCCGGCTACGAGCACCCGCACGGCTACATCCGGCTGCAGACCAAGGACAAGCTGTGGACGGCGGTGCTGGCGCCGCCGTTCCGGATGGAAAGCCGCGGCCTGCCGCGCGAATGGCTGAAGGCCGGCGCCGTGGTCACCGTGGTCGGCTACCCGCATCGCAGCGATCCGGACGAGATGCGCGCCGAACGCATCATCGTCAACGACAAGACGATCGAACTGCGCTGATGCACGAGATCGCCGGCCCGGCGCTGCTGGTCTGGCTCGAATCGGGAGAGTTCGCGGCGGCGATGCGCCAGTGGCTGTGGCTGTACCCGATCGTCGAAATCATCCACATCACCGGCATCGCGCTGCTGGTGGGCTCGATCGCGATGCTGGATCTGCGGCTGCTCGGCCTTTCGCGCGCACTGCCGGTGCGCCGCCTGGCGCGACACCTGTTGCCGTGGACGCTGGCGGGCTTTGCCGTGGTGGCGACGACCGGCCTGATGATGTTCAGCGCGCACGCGACCGAGTTCTGGGGCAACCCGGCGTTCCTGGTGAAGCTGTCGCTGATCGCGCTCGCCGGCGCCAACGCGCT
>JBFGOX010000231.1:0-5360 GCA_041565015.1 Burkholderiaceae bacterium | reverse complement strand
TCGGCGTCGCCAAGTTCGATCTCGATCGCCAGCAGCCGCTTCACATAGTGCGCCACTGCGTATTCGTCGGTCATACCGATGCCACCGTGCAACTGGATCGCCTGCTGGCCGATCGCCCGCAGCGCGCGGTGCGCCATGACCTGTGCCGCATCGAGCGCGCGCTCACCGTCGGCGGCGTCAATTTTCATCGCCGCAGCCCACATCAGTGATTGCGCCTGCTCATAGGCGATCGCCAAGTCGGCCATGCGGTGCGCCAGCGCCTGGAAGCGGCCGATCGGCTGGCCGAACTGCTTGCGCGTGCGCAGGTAATCTGCGGTGAGGTCCATCACCGTTCGCGCGAGGCCGATGCCCTCGGCGATGCGCCCGATGCGAGCGACGTCCTGCCCGACGCGCCATGCTGAAACGGCTGCGTCACCCTGCGCCAGCGCGACCGCGCCTTCGGTCGTGCACGCGACTTCGGCCGCCGCAGTGCCGTCGAACTGGCGCCAACCGTGCCGCTCCGACTGGGCCAGCGGCTGCAGCAGCAATCGATCGCCGTCGAGCAGCAACGCCGCATCGGCATAGCTCGCGTGCGGCGCCGTCGAACGAACGGCACCGCCGATCAACTTAGCCTGCGCCAGCAGCACGATCACACGGCTGCCGTCGGCGATGCCTGACAGCGCCGCCTCGCGCTCCACAGACGGCGGCACACGCGCCAGCGTGCTGGCCGCGGCCAACGCGCAGTCCACGAACGGCTCGATCAGCCAGCCTCGCCCCAGCGCCTGCGCAACCAGCACGCCGTCGATCACCGGTCGGCCAAGACCGCCCGTCTCTTCGGGCACCTGCAGCGCGGTCAAGCCGACCTGCACGAATTCGGTCCACAGCGGGGATATGACATCAGCCGGTGACTGCGCCGCGCGGCGGCGCGCATCGAAGCCGCAGCGTTCGCGCACCAGCCGTTCGCAGCTGGCAACGAACATCGACTGTTCTTCGGAATGGGAGAAGTGCATATGCGGCTACAGTTCCAGCACGTGTTTGGCAACGATGTTGCGCTGAATCTCGTTCGAACCGCCGTAGATCGTCACCTTGCGCAGGTTCAGATAGAAGGCGGCGGCCGGGTCCTGCATCCAGCGACCTTCGTCGAACCGACACGGCAAAGCCGCCTTGCCCTGCGTTTCCAGAATCAGTTCGGCGATTCGCTGATAAAGCTCCGAGCCCTTGATCTTCAGCATCGAGGCCATCGGGCCGGGCGAGCCGCGGTCGCGCGCTGCCGCGAGCACGCGCAGGTTCAGCACGTCGAGCGCCATCAGTTCGACCTCGACTTCCGCCAGCCGAGCCGAAAACAATGGGTCGAAGGCCAGCGGCTTGCCGTTGCGCAGCTTCTCGCGGGCCAGACGTTTCGCGCGCGCCAGTTCGCGCTTGTTGATGCCGACGTTGGCAATCCCGGTGCGCTCGTGCTCGAGCAGGTACTTGGCGATCGTCCAGCCCTGGTTCTCCTCGCCGACGCGCTGCTCGACCGGCACTTCGACATCGTCGAAGAACACCTCGTTCACCTCGTGGCAGCCGTCGAGCATGATGATCGGCCGCACGGTGACGCCCTTGGCTTTCATGTCGATCAGCAGAAAGCTGATGCCCTCCTGCTTCTTCGCTTCCGGATCTGTGCGCACCAGGCAGAAGATCCAGTCGGCATACTGGGCCAGCGTGGTCCAGGTCTTCTGCCCGTTGACGATGTAGCGATCGCCCTTGCGCACCGCTTTCGTCGACAGCGAGGCGAGGTCGCTGCCCGCGCCCGGTTCCGAGTAGCCCTGACACCACCAGTCCTCCGCCGACGGAATGCGCGGCAGGAAGCGTTGCTGCTGCGCCGGCGTGCCGAACTTCATCAGCACCGGGCCCACCATGCGC
The DNA here is from genome assembly GCA_041565015.1 of Burkholderiaceae bacterium. Classification (GTDB taxonomy): domain Bacteria; phylum Pseudomonadota; class Gammaproteobacteria; order Burkholderiales; family Burkholderiaceae_F; genus JADJWR01. The sequence goes on along the minus strand of JBFGOX010000231.1, from coordinate 3,479 downwards.
AGGCCGAACGGCAGCTGGCGCGGCGCGCCGGCCACCATGTTTTCTTCGTCGAACAGGTGCTGGCGGATCGGGTCCCAGCCCGGGCCGCCCCACTCGCGCGGCCAGGTTGGCGCGCCCCAGCCCTGCTTGTGCAGGATCTGCTGCCAGCGTGCGATGTGTTCGGCCGCGACGTGCTCGCCGGCGTCGACGGCGCCGCGGATGTCAGCGGGCAGCGCGCGCTGCGCGAACGCACGGACCTCGGCGGCAAACGCCTGCTCTTCTGCGGTGAAATTCAGATCCAAGATTGGCTCCAACAGCGCCCGCGCCCGGCGGCGTGGACGGCGCGAATTCAGGACAGCCAGCCGCCCCCGACCGAATGGTCGCACGAGGTGCGCACGACGTTAACGCGTCGCGCTGCGCCTGTCACTGGCTGGAGGAAACCTGCGCCGAAGGCGCGATCGATCGTCGCTAAGCGGTGGCCTCGCGGGTGCAGCGGCGGTCGGCGCTTCGATCGTCAGCGCCATGTGAAGGCAGCGGCTGCCGGCGGCTAGAGCAGGCTCAGTATCCTGCGCTCGAGTTCGCCCGGTGCAAACACGCCGGTGCGTTTCTCGCGCACGATGCCGTTGCGGTCGGTGATGAGGAACGTCGGCGTGCCGGTCAGGTCGCCGTACTCGTCGCGCATCTCCATCGTTCGCATCGCCACCGGGAATCGATACTCGTGCCGGCGCCAGAACTTCTCGACGTCGGACCGGTTGCGATCGACCGAAAGCGCAACGATCTCCAGGCCACGATTACGGTAATCGGCGTACAGACGCTGCATCTTCGGCAGGTCTTCGAGGCAAAGCGGACACCAGGTCGCCCAGAACATGTGTACGACGACCTTTCCGCGCAGCGATGTCGCCGGCAACCGTTGACCATCGAGCAGTTGGAAACTGAATTCCGGCAACCGGTCTCCCGTACGCAGCTGCGCCTGGGCACCGAATGCGATCAGCAATGCAGCGGCAGCGGCTAACAGCCATGGCGACAGCCCGCCGACGACGCGCGGCCCGGTGAATGCGCGCATCGCAGCCGCGGAAGACGCTGCGGCGGCGATTCGACGCTGAACGATCGAGTTTGTCTTCATGGGGAAACCGAAATCCAGGATGGCTCGGCGCGGCGACGACGCACATCACGAATCGCAAGTCCGCGCCTGCGCACGCAAGCCGGTTATCGGCCGAGCGCTGTGAGGGGCCGTGGCGCTATTGTGGCACCACGGCCACGCACAGTCGCGCTTATGCGCCGCTGTGAACCTTGTTGAGTTGCCTGAGCCCTGTCCGCACTTCTTCGAACGTGCAGTAGCCCTTGGAGCCGGCGGCGCGATCGAACATCTCGGCCATTGCAGCCAGATACTCATCCCGCTCGATACGGCCGTTCTTGTTCTTGTCCATCTCACGAAGGTCAACGACCACCTTGGGCAGGTCCGCCCGAGCTGGTGCGGCCATGAAGCTGCCTGCGACCATCGCTGCAGCCGCCAGTGCGGTAACCGATTGTCTGCGATCCATAGTTGTCTCCTCAGTAAGGTGATCACAAAGGGACCATGTCTTGCGCCCCTTTGCTTTGTTTTGGTCGGCGTTGTGACGGCGGTAATTACACTTTCTTCTCGAATTGGGTCAACCCGACCAGCGCCGGGTTCTTGCCTAAACCCTGAACTGAGCGCTCGGCATCTTGAGCATGCTGCGCGTCTCCTTGCGCTTTGCCCCGAGGATGCGGATCGGCGCCGCGCTGAAACGACGTTCAGTGCCGTTGTTCTGACGCTGATGAGCGACGCCGCGCCGTCGATTGCCGCGCGATTCAGGCAGTACGTCCGTCGAGGAAACCGTCTGCAACGTCGGTACGGTCTGCAGAACCACCAGCGGTAGCACAAGGTCGGCCGCCCTGCCGCGCGGCGACAGCACGATGCGCGAACGGTCTCGCAACAGCGCGCCCGCTCATCAAAGGCGTGAGTGCCGAGCGAAACGCGCCCGCTGCGCTGGAGTCCACGCGCTCGGCAGGCGGCGCCGGCGACCCTTCGCTGACGCCTGCCCGGTGCCTAAGCTTCGCCGCGCGCCGGGTAGTCGTTCTTGACGACGAAATCCAGCGACTGCAGGATTTCGGCAAAATGCGGCCGCGCGAACGGCATTGTCTGCACCGTGCTGAAATAAAGCGTCCCGTCGGGTCGGATCAGGAAGATGCCCGGCTCGGCGAACAGTGCCGGCTCCTCGAAGCCGGTCGATGTCTTGCCGCGACTGGTCGAGATGTAAAGGCCCCAGGTCCGCGCCTCGTCGATCGACAAGCCGTAGCCGACGCGCACCGCGTCGAGTTTCCAGTCACGTACGGTCTGCGCGGCGCGCTCCGCGGTATCGGAGCTGATCGCGGTCACTTCGACGCCTCGCTGCGCGAAGTCTCCGGCCAGGCGATTCAGTTCGCTCAGATACGGCCGGCAGATCGGGCAATGCAGTCCGCGGTAGAAGACGACGAGCGTGAAATGCTGCGGCTTGCACTCGGCAAGGCTCCAGCGACCGTGGGCAACGGTGTCGACGGTCAGTGACGGGACTGGCTTGCGGGGAACGAGTCGCACGAGGCCTCCGAATTCAGGGCTGGATGAAATCCGCCGGCCGCTCAGGCGACGCAGCATTGGATATGTCGCTCGAAGGGTACCTGCTTATTACACAGGGACGGGACCTGCGCCCGAACCGCATGGCATACGCAGCGTCCCGGCCAGGCACGACCCGGCGCTCGGCAGGCCTCCGCGCCCGTCGGCCGGCGCGAGCCGCGCAGGTCAGGCGCGCAAACTCGCGAGGCAATCCGGTTGCTGGTCGCTTGAACGGGTCGCGCTCGAAGAGATCGGCAGCCAGCGCCGCAGCGTTGCGACGAGCGTCTCGTGCTCGAAGGGCTTGGACAGATAATCGTCCATGCCGGCGGCGAGGCAGCGCTCGCGATCGCTGTCCATGGCGTGCGCGGTCAGCGCGACGATCACCTGTCGCCGCCGCCCGCCCTCGCGCGCCCGGATTGCCGCCGTTGCCGCGAAGCCGTCCATTTCCGGCATCTGACAATCCATCAGCACCAGGTCGTAGGGCCATTGCGCAGTGGCCGACACCGCCTGCTCGCCGTTGTGGGCCAGGTCAACCTCGAGACCGAGCGCTTCAAGCATCGCCTGCGCAACGACCTGGTTGACGTCGTTGTCCTCAACCAGCAGCACGCGGCCACTGAGCCGGTGCTGCGGCGGACGCACGGGTGCCGGCGGCGGTGCCTCGCCGACCGCCAGTTCGAGCGCCTGCGCACAGGCCGACAGCAGCGCCCTGCCGCCGACCGGCTTGTGCAGAAGGGCGCTGATGGCCAGCGGCGCCGTTTGCGCGGAACAGTCGACGCCGAGCGGCGACAGCAGCACCAGTCGCTCGGCGCTGCCGGCGCGCGCGCGAATCGCCGCGGCCAGCGCAATGCCGTCGATGCCGGGCAGCTGCTGATCGATCAGCACCAGATCG
>JBFGOX010000230.1:0-5365 GCA_041565015.1 Burkholderiaceae bacterium | reverse complement strand
TCTTCGCTGCGCTGTGCTTGCACGTGTTCGCGCACTTCGCGCGCCCACAGGATGACTTCGGCGATGATCTCGAACAGGTCGGCGGGGATCACCTCGCCCTCCTCGCCGCGCCGGAGCAGGTCGCGAGCCAGCGGCACGTTGCGAACGATCGGCACGCCGGCCTCCTCGGCCGCCTCGCGCATCGCCCGCGCGACGTGGTCCTCGCCCTTGGCGCTGATCGTCGGTACCGGCGAGGACTCGGGGTCGTAGTCGATGGTGATCGCGACGTGCGTCGGGTTGACGACGAGCGCGCTGGCGTCGCGCGCGGCCTGCTGCGCGTTGCGCTGCGACCATTCCTGGTGCACCTGCCGGCGCTGCGCCTTGACGTACGGGTCGCCCTCGCTTTCCTTCATCTCCTGCTTGATGTCGCGCAGGCTCATGCGCATCTTCTTGGTGAACGACCAGCGCTGGTAGACGGCATCGAGCAGCGACACCAGCGCGAACAGGGCGATGGTCCAGGCGACGAGTTGCAGCGTCAGATCCCACAACAGCGCGCCGACCGCCGCTGCCGTCACCGATGGCGAGCGCGCAAGACCGACGATCTGCGGCAGCGACGACTTCACGACCAGCCAGCCGACCAGGAACAGCAGCGCCGTCTTGGCCACCGCCTTCAGCACCTCGATCAGGTTGTCCAGCGAGAACATGCGCTTGAGGCCCTCGGCGGGATTCATCGCGTCCATCTTTGGTTTCAGCTTTTCGAATGTGAGCACCGGGCCGGCCTGCAGGAACTCGGTCAGCAGACCGACCGCGGCCGCCGGAAGCAGCAGCATCGCCACCAGCATCACCGACAGTTCGAAGGCCTGGCCGCTGATCGAACGCGCCGCGCCGGCGAAACCGGTGAGCATCCAGCCGTGGCCGATCGTCGCGAACAGCGAATCGAACAACCCGCCGATGCGAGCGGCTGCAAAACCGACCACAGCGGCGCCGAGACCGAGCCAGGCGATCAGCACGACCGTGCTGGTGACCTCCCTGCTCTTGGCAACGTCGCCCTTCTTGCGCGCGTCGTCGAGCCGCTTCGGGGTGGGCTTTTCGGTCTTGTCGCCGCTGTCGTTCTTGTCGGCCATCTTTCCGTCCTCGGTCGGGTAGCCGGCTCAGAGCCCGAAGAGGCGGCGCAGCGCGCCGATGGCGATGCCGCCGCGGCCGAGCAGGTCTTCCTGCAGCAGCTGCACCAGCGTGACGATCTGGATCAGGATGATCGAGGTGGCCGCAAGCGCCTTGATCGACAGCGACAGCGAGAAGACGTTGAGCTGCTGCGCGAAACGGTTGATCAGGCCGAGCACGCCTTCGACCACATAAAGCAGCACCAGCGCCGGCGCGGCGACGAGCAGCGTCAGCAGCATGATGCGGCCGAACTCGCTTTCGAACAGCCGCACGCCGCTTTCGGTCAGCGTCGGCAGCGGCGCGCGCACCGGCCACAGCGCATAGCTTTCGAACAATGCGCCGATCATCACCATGAAGCCGCCGCCGGCCATGAAGACATAGTTGGCCAGCCGGCCGAAGAAGGCGCCGTTCAGCGACGTCTGGTGACCCGACAGCGGGTCCATGATCTGCGCCTGCGTGGTGCCGACCTTCATGTCGATCACCTGCCCGGCGGCTTCGAACGCCCACATGATTCCTGCGAACATGAAGCCGAGGACGCCGCCGATGAAGACCTCCTTGGCGAACATCGTGATCCACTGCAGCCCGGCCAGCGGCAGCGGGGCCGCCGCAGGCTGCAGGATCAGGCTGAGCAGCGCGATCGACATGAACAGCGCGTTGCGTACCAGCGCCGGGATCAGGTCGCCGGTGAACAGCGGCACCAGCAGGAAGGCGACCGCCACGCGCGTGGCCGACAGCCCCAGCAGCAGCGCGAAGTCGCTGAGGTTGTTGAACGCCGCGAACGGGTCCATCGGCGTCGGCTCCGGGTCAATGCCGGCGCACGAGGCCGGAGAAGTCGGTGAACACGCGGTCGCCGAACTGGTACAGCCCGCCGCCGAGGAGCGACGCCGTGATGAAGATGGTGATCACGATGGCGAAGAACTTGGCGACGTACTGCAGTGTCTGCTCCTGCAGTTGTGTGGCCGCCTGCACGAAGGCGATCAGCAGCCCGACCACCGCGGCGACGAAGATCGGCGGCGCCGACAGCAGCAGCACGAACCACAGCGCCTGCTGCGTCAACGCGATGATGTCGCCGTGAACCATGGCCCGCCCTCAGAGGTAGGTGAGCACCAGGCCGTGGGTGAGCTTCACCCAGCCGTCGATCAGCACGAACAGCAGCAGCTTGAACGGCATCGACACCGTGGTCGGCGACAGCATCATCATCCCCATCGCCATCAGGATGTTGGAGATCACCAGATCGATGACCAGGAACGGCAGGAAGATCAGAAAGCCGATCTCGAAGGCCACCGACAGCTCGCTGACGGTGAAGGCCGGCACGACGACCAGGAAGTCGCGCTCGGTCAGCTGCGCCGCCTGCTGCGGGCCGAGCGCCTTCTGCGCCGTCTTCAGGAAGAACGCGCGCTCGACCGGCCGGCTGTGCTTGAGCAGGAATTCGCGCAGCGGTTCCTTGGCGGCTTCGGCCGCCTTCAGCATGCTGGCGGTGCTCGTGCCGATGTTGTCGATGCCATCCAGCTTGGCGCTGATTGCCGAGCCGACCGGATACATCACGTACAGGCTGAGCACCAGGGCCAGGCCGTTGAGGACCACATTCGGCGGCACCTGCTGCAGGCCGAGCGCGTTGCGCAGCAGGCTCAGCACGACGACCAGCTTGGTGAACGACGTCACCATCACGGCGACAAACGGCGCCAGCGCCAGCACGATGACCGTGAGCAGCGCCGACGACGGGGAGAATTGGGTCAGGTCCATATCGACCTGAGTCGCGTGCTCGGCTCGATCGGTTCAAATTGAATCGTCAGGAGCCGGCGCGGTGCGCCGCTGCGGGCGCGTCCTAGGACGGGGAAAACGCCCACCGAGCGGCGCGCGGCTTTTTGGGGACGCAGCAGGCCGGCTCGACTCGCGGGCGGGGTACGGCTCAGGCCGGAACAGCGAAGGCTGCAGGCGCGTCGCCGCAGCTGCCGGCCGAGGGGCGCGCCGGTTCACAGATCGCCTCCACCGACAGTGCCCAGCCATCTGCCCAGGGCATCAGCGTGCCGGCAGCCAGCGGCAGCGGCGGCTGCAGATCGGTGGCGCAGCGCCACAAGCTGGCGCGCGTGCCGATTTCGCCAAGATCGCCCTCGTACCAGCCGGCGAGCCGATCGGCCGCCACCGTACGAAGGCCATCCAGGCGCACCTCGCACCAGGCATCGTCACTCCCGTCGGCAGCGTCCAGTTCCTGGCAGGCTCGGGCGGCGACCCGACGCGCAGCTGGCGGCGAGCAGAGAGCCACCGGCATCCCCAAACCGGGGCGGGCGGGCTCGTCGCAACCGCGCAGCAGTCCTCGCCAATCGGCGCCGAGCGTCTCGGGCAGGATGTCGGCGCCGCCGGGTTCCAGCGAATCGAGTTCGTCGGCGGTGATTCGGGTCTGCGCCGCGGTCAGAATGACCGACACCGGCAGCCAGCGCAGGCGCTGTGCAAGGGTCCCCTCGGGCGCCGGCAGCGCCCGCAGCAGCGTCCACGGCAACTCGACGCGCCAGCCCGGTTCGTCCGCATCCGAGTCATCGCCGCCCGCCGCAAGGTCTTCCGCAAAACGCCAGACGGCAACCGCGTTCGATTCGGCCGCCGACGGCAACGGCGAACCGATCCACCGCCACGCCAGCGGCGTGGCGGTCCAGTCTTCCAGCGCATCGATCAGTTCGCTGCAGCGATGCAGAACTATCGCCGCGTCGGCGGCATGGCGGACGGCGCCGGTGATGCGCAGGCGTACGCTGCCGGCGCCGGTCGACGCCTCGAACCAGGTGCGCGGCGGCGCATCGCCGTCGACTGCAGTCGGTTGCGCGGCACGACGCGACGATGAAATCATGGCCTCGGCGGACATGGCGGTCTCTCTGTGGGCACGCATCAAAAGGGACGTCTCGATCTCAGGCCTGCTGGCTGACCATCATTCGCGTCAGCGCGGCCACCGAACGGGCCTGCATCTTGGCCATGCCGCGCGCCCGATAGAGCTCGACGGTCTTGATCGACAGGCCGATCCGGTCGGCGATGTTCTTGTTGTAGATGCCCTGGATCACGAAACTGAGCACCTCGCGTTCGCGCGGCGTCAGCGACGCTTCGCGAGCGGCGAAGCGCGCTCGCGCCTCGCGCTGCTCGGCGCTGGCGGCGGCGGGCTCGGGATCCGGTTCGCCGGCATCGGCCGACGGGTTGGCGCCGGCGCGGCCGGCGGCAAACGCGTTCTGCAGCGCGGCCTCGAGCGCCTCGTCGTCGAATGGCTTTTCCAGCAGCGTCACCGCGCCTTTCTGCATCGCCTGCACGGCCAGCGGCACGTCGGCATGGCCGCTCATGTAGATCACCGGCAGCTGCGCGCCGCGTTCCAGCAGCGCGTCATGAACGTCGAGCCCCGACAGCTGCGGCATGCGCACATCGAGGATCAGGCAGGCCGGTTCGGCGCGGTCGCGCTGCGCCAGCGCTTCGATCGCCTCGCGCGGATCGCCCCAGGTCTTGACGTCGAAGCCGGCGCTGCTCAGCCAGAAGCGCGTGCTTTCGCGGAACTCGGGATTGTCATCGACGATGTAGATGGTGCGTGTGCTCATGGCGTGACTCGCTAACGAATCAGGACTTGGACTTGGCGGTCAGCAATGGCAGGCTGACGTGGAAGGTGGCGCCGCGATCGGGGTTGCGGCTGAACCACAGCCGGCCCTGGTGCAGTTCGACGAACGAGCGGCAGATCGACAGGCCGATGCCCATGCCCGAGGGCTTGGACGAGGCAAAGGGAACAAAAAGTTTGGCAGCCGCTTCGTCGCCGAGGCCGCAGCCGTTGTCGCACACCTCGACCCGCACCTCGAGCCCGCGCACGGCCAGGCGCAGCCGCAGGTGCGGATCCTCGGGCGGATCGGTGCGCAGCGCATCGAGCGCATTGCGCATCAGATTGACGACGACCTGCTGCAACATCACTTCGTCGCCACGCACCGGAACCGGCTGCTCGGGCAGCTCCAGGGTCAGGCGCGCGCCGGTGCGACGCAGGTCCCAGTCGAGCAGCGAGCTGCTTGCGCGCAACAGCGCCACCAGGTCGACGCGCGCATGGCGCGGCTGGTGCGACTGCGTGAACTCGCGGATGCGCGCGATCACGCGTGCGGCGAACATCACCTGCTCGATGGCGCGATCGAGCGCACCCGATTCCTCGCTGTCCAGGCCGGCGCCCCGCCGGGCGAGCCGTGAGCGCAGGCCGCGCAGCAGATTGGACGTCGCGCCGATC
>JBFGOX010000229.1:0-5371 GCA_041565015.1 Burkholderiaceae bacterium | reverse complement strand
GATGGCCACCGGCAGGCGCGCCGGCTCGGGCCGCAGCCCGGCGTACGAGGCCGCGGACAGCGGTGCCATCGCCGTGGCCGGTGGCAGGTCTGCCGGCGCCTTGACCTCGGCGCTCTTCGCTTCCTGCACGCAGTGAATCGCGCACAGCGTCGCCGCGGCCTCCGGGCAGTTGCGATCGATCTCTGCAGACAGCAGTTGCAGCGCGCTGTGCTCGTGCCGCACCTGGCTCAGCGTGCACGCGCGTGTGACCGCGGCGACGCTGTTCACCATGAACATCGCCAGGAAGAAGATCAGCAGGGCACGGACGCGCTGAAGTCTCATATCGACCGCCCCGGTCGCACCGGCCACCGGAGCACGATCATCGTAGACGGCAAGCCGCGGCGTTCCTTGCGCCAGATCAACCGGCTGGACGCCAGCGGCAATGCAGCCCGCGAGACCTCTCGCAGGATTAGAGAAACGCTTCGCAATACGCACCAAAGACGCGTCGCGAGCGAGGTCTCACTCGCGCCGCGGGCATTGTGTTGCCGATGCGCGGTCAGTTGTCACAACGCAAAACCCACCACCACGCTCCCCTTTAGTCTGCGCCGCGTAAACGGAAAGCTAGGTCGTCCGTTGAAGCGCGGAGGAAAGCACCATGCTCATCAATCGTCATCGTCGCGAACTCACATTCGCCCTGCTCGCCGGCGTCATCGCGCCAGCATTCGCGCAGCGCAATGGCGACACCCCGATCGAGGTCTACAAGTCGCCGACCTGCGGCTGCTGCAACGACTGGATCAAGCACCTCGAGGCCAACGGCTTTACGGTCAACGCACACAACGTGGCCGATTCGCGCCAGTACCGCGCCCGCTTCGGCATGCCGCACAAGTTCGGCTCCTGCCATACCGGACTCGTCGCCGGCTATGTGATCGAAGGCCATGTGCCGGCGAAGGAGATCAAGCGCCTGCTGCGCGAACGGCCCAGTGCGCTGGGCATCGCCGTGCCGGGAATGCCGATCGGTTCGCCCGGCATGGACACGCCGTCGTACAACGGCCACGTCGATCCCTACGACGTGCTGCTGGTGCAGGCCGACGGGCGTGCGACGGTGTTTGCGTCCTACGAACCGCCGGCCCAACGTTGAATTCTCAAGCCACCCATCGGGAGTATTTGACGATGAACAAGCTCTTCATGCTCGTTGTCATCGCGCTGAGTGTCGGCGCAGCGCCGGCGATGGCGCAGCACAGTGGTCATGGCGCCGCCAAGCCGAATGCGGCTGCGGCAAGCGAGATGACGGACGGCGAGGTCCGCCGCGTCGACAAGGCACGCGGCGCGGTGGTGCTTAGGCATGGCGAAATCAAGAGCCTGAACATGGGCGCGATGACGATGAGCTTCAAGCTGCAGGACCCGGCGATGGCGGAGCAACTGGCCGCCGGCGACAAGGTGAAGTTCTCCGCCGTCCAGAAGGGCGACGACCTGATCGTCACATCGATCCGCAAGGCGGAATAGCGAAGGATCAATCAAGCGGTCGCGATGGGCCGCCGCAGCATCAACGCGAGCGCAACCGCGGCGCAGACGGCGGCGGCGACCGCGAAACACAGCGCATAGCTGCCGCTGGCCCGCTGCAGCATGCCAAACGCGAGCGGGCTGCAGACAACGCCCACGTAGGTGAAGAACAGGCACCCGCCGGTGGCCAGCGCGGTCTGGCCCGGCGGCGAAACACGCGCGGTTTCAGCGAGGAAAACGCCGTTCCAGCCGATCGCAGTTGCCCCCAGCGCCGCGACGACCAGCAGCATCGCCGAAAGCGGCCAGACCGCTGAGAAGGTCGCGCTGACCGCTGCAGCGACAGCCATCATCGCGCCGAGCAGCGCGAGCGTGGTGCGCGGCGACAGCACGCGATCGGCGAACGCGCCCCAGCCGATGCGCGCCGCGACGCCGGCAACGTTGGCCACCGTCAGCCCGATGCCGGCGGTCACGAGGCCAACGCCCACTTCCTCGGCCAGATACGCGACGATGAATCCCGACACGCACATCTGCATTCCCGCGTAGACGAACGACACGGCGGCCATCGTGCGCAGGGCCGGCGATGCGATGACCAGCCGCAACGCGGCGGCGAAATGTGCCAGCGAGAAACGCGCACCGCGATGCCGGTCGGCGTCGAGTTCGCGCCGCAGCGGCTGTGCAGCCAGCGTGATCACCACGGCAAGGACGGCGACCGCCGCGACGGCTTCGCGCCAGCCGAAGGCCAGCGCCAGGGGCGGAACCGCCAGCCCGGCCAGCGCCGCGCCGGCGGGAACGCCGGTCTGCTTGATCGAAAAGGTCAGACCCAGTCTCGCCGGCGATGCGGTGCGTGCCAGCACATGGCTCGACGCCGGCGTGATCGGCCCGTAGCCGCAGCCGAGCACGACCGCCGCCAGCGCGACCACGGCAGTTGCGGGAACGAGGCCGAGCAGCAGCCCGAGCGCGCAGGCAAGCAGGCTCACCTGCGACAGCCGCAGCGCGCCGACGCGCAGGACCAGCCCGCCACCGAGCAATGCCGCAGTGGCCGCACCCACGTAGACGAGGGACAGGTAGGTGCCGACCAGCGAGGTCGGCAACTGAAGGTCGGCGGCCACCAGCGGCGCGATCGCCGGCATCGTGAGCACGGCGGCGGAAGCGGCGATCTGGATCGCCGTGGTCGTGATCAGCGCCGCGGCAGCGGAATTCATCGGCCGCAGCGTACTTGGCCTTCAGCAGGCGGTCGCCGGTAGCCGATCTTGCTTTGCCAAGGAATCTGTTCGCCCTTTGCCGTACCAAAAATGACAGGGCGACATCGCTCAGGTCTGCTCGGCCAACCGCTTCAGATTGGCGAGTCCGGCTTCGAAATCGGGACCGACCAGGCGGTCCATGAACAGGCCGAACCAGCGATTGACGGGACTGGCGCCCATTTCACCCTCGTTGCTCCAGCTGACGCGAACGCCGCCGCCCTGCGGTTCGATGCGCAGCAACCCCTTCGACTGCATGCCGAAATCGGGGAACGACAGCCGGTAGGCCAGTTGCTTGCCTTCGATCGCGTCGGTGAATTCCATGTCGCCGTTGCCTTCGCTTTCGCTACGCCACGACCAGCGGGCTCCGGATCCGGATTCGGGACCACCGTATTCGATCTGCATGTTCGGATCACGCTGGTTCCATACCGTCCAGCGTTTCCATTCGCGCGGCGCGGCGATCAGCGCATAGACCTTGTCGGCCGGCGCGGCGATCGTCACACTGCGCTCGACGCGGAAATGCGACGGCAAAGCCAGGCCGACCGCAGCGAAGAGCAGCACCAGCGCGATCACGCCCATCAGTATTCGCTTGAACCACTTCATCGCCCGGCTCTCCAAGGATGGTGATCCTCCAATCTAGACTCCGGGCCGCTCTGGCGCCAGTTGCACTGGCTGCGCTGCTTGCCGGCTGCGCCACACCAGCGCAGTTGCCGGTTGGCACCGACCGCGCCGCGGTTCTGGCCAAGGTTGGTGCGCCGGCCGAGACCCACCCGTTGGCGGCAGGCGAGCGCTGGATTTATCCCAGCGGCGGGCTGAACCAGGAAACCTGGATGGTCGACCTCGATCCGGCCGGCCGCGTCGCGAATATCGAGCAGGTGCTGACGATGGGCAGTTTCATGCGTGTGCGCACCGGCGTCGATACGCAGGCCGAGGTTCGGCGTGCGCTGGGCCCGCCGCGGATGGTGCAGGAATTCTCACGCCTGAAACTCACCGCCTGGCTGTATGCGTACAAGGAAGACGGCATCTGGAATTCCGAGATGGCTGTCTACTTCGACCCGCAGGGCATCGTGCACAAGCTCGAGAACGGGCCGGATCCGCGTTTTCTCAGGGACGGCGGCGACCGCTCCGACTGATCGTTGCGCCCGGACACGACGCGCTCCGGGTACCCCGCGTGCGCGGCGTTTCAGGACAATCCCCGATGTCGCCCGGCCTGTCGCCGCGAGAGACTTCGTGCGCCGCCTGCCGTTCGGCGCCAACTCCCATGAAATCCCCGCTTCCGCCACCGCGCGCACTGTCGCTGCAGGACAAGCTCGACCACATCGCCCATGAGCGCGACGTGCTCGAGTTGCAGCGCCTGCTGGCGCGCGACGGGCTGCGCGAAGGCGACGCCGTGCAGCAGGTCGACAGCGGCGCGAGCGGGAGACTGTTGATCGCCCGCAACGAGCAGCCGCCGCGGCTGCTGGTGCAGGCCGACGACGGCACGAGCAGCGACTACACGGTCGATCGCTGGCGCCGGGCCTGAGCGCGGCACCTTGCCCGGCCTCAACGAAAGCGGCAGCGCCGGCATGCAATTTGCGTCGCCGCGTGGCACTATTGCGGCATGTACGCAGGCGAAACCGGGCCACGCATCCTGATCATTGACACCCACGGCCAGCCGGTCCGCTGGGCCGGGATGATGCGCGCCGCCCGTTACTACGCCTCCGGGAAAGTGATCACCGACCTGGGCGAGAGCCTGTTCTCGTGGTGCGGCGGCACCCAGGAACGCACCGGCATTCGCTCCGAATGCATCGCCAGTTCGATCGTGATGATCCGCGGCCGGCACCGGATTCCGCTCGGTCATGCGCACGTCGGGCTCACCAAGAATCGGCTGTTTGCGCGCGACCGGCACATCTGCGGCTACTGCGGCAATCAGTTTGCCGAAGCCGACCTGACCGTCGAGCACATCCAGCCCGTCTCGCGCGGCGGCCGCCACGATTGGACCAATGTCGTCACCGCCTGCCGCTCGTGCAATACGCGCAAGGGCAGCCGGCTGCCGGAAGAAGCGCACATGCCGCTGGTGTACGTGCCTTATGCGGTGTGCCGCAACGAAGGCTTCATCCTCAGCAATCGGCGCATCCTGGCCGACCAAATGACGTTCCTGCAGGCAACGCTGCCGAAGTACTCCCGCTGGGCGCACGCCTAGCGCTGTCGCCCGCGCCGTCAGCGTTTCGGCGCCGGCACGCCCAGATCGATCACAAAACGCCAGCGGCCGTCGATGCGCCGCCAGATCGACACGTAGTTGCCGGTGCCCGACTTGCCGTCGCGACCGGTGAACACATACCAGCCCCACGTGTAGGCGAGATCGCCGCTGGCGGCAAGTTCGCCGGCCTCGGGCGCCCAGGTCAGCGTATCGCCTTCGGCATTCGCGAAGAGTTCGCCGATGGCCTCGCGGCCGCGAACCGGCCCGATGCCGGCGCGAAACATCAGCGCCCCGGGCGCGGCGTACTCGACGAACGCCGAGCGCAACCCGACGGCCTTCGCGCGCGCTGAAAAATCGCGATCGGCCTGCATCACCGAATCGAGCGAGGCCGCGCCCGGCAGGTGCGCACAGCCGGCGAGCACGGTGGCGAGCAGCCACAGAAACGCGAATCGGGACATTGGCACCTCAGTGCAGG
>JBFGOX010000228.1:0-5372 GCA_041565015.1 Burkholderiaceae bacterium | reverse complement strand
CGCCTCCTGCGCGGCTTCCTTCTCCTTCTGCCGCTCGACCATCTGCTGGAGCGTCACCGAACCGAGGTAGTCGAAAATCTGCCGGTTGAGCGCCGCCCACAGGTCGTGCGTCAGGCATTTCTGGTCATCGTGGCAGTTCTCCTTGCCGCCGCACTGCGTGGCATCCAGCGGCTCGTCGACCGCGTAGATGACGTCAGCGACCGAGATTTCGCTCATCGGCCGCCCCATCGTGTAGCCGCCACCCGGCCCGCGGGTGCTGGCCACCAGCTCGTGCCGGCGCAGCTTGCCGAACAGTTGCTCGAGGTACGACAGCGAGATGTCCTGACGCTGGCTGATCGAGGCCAACGTCACCGGACCGAGATGCTGCCGCAGCCCTAGATCGATCATCGCCGTAACGGCAAAACGTCCCTTGGTGGTTAACCGCATCGTTCATCCCCTTTTGGTCATCGCGATGACTTGTCACTGCAGACCGTCTGACCGGCGGAACTGCCGACAAATTCCCGATCAATGCGGTGGGAATTATACCCGTTTCCGACTAATTTGATCAACCATTTCCGCCAGCCCGACGCGTGTACGGCCGGAAAACCGGATCCGTGACCGCACGAGCACCGGCGCTGCCGGCCCGGACATCGCCGGTCGAAGACAAGAAAGCGCCGCCCGGTGCGGGCGGCGAAATCGTTCAGCGAGGCAAGCCGCGGCCGCGCTAGGCGGCCGCGTACATCGTGGCGCGACGGCGCACGACCTCGATCAGTCCCTGGCACGCATCTTCGACGTAGTCGAGCACCGTGTTGAAACCTTCCGGGCCGCCGTAATACGGGTCCGGAACGGTGGCCGCGTCGTGCTCGCCAGCGTACCGCATCAGCAGATGCAACTTGTGCTTGTACGCGCGCGGGCACTGCTGCTGCAGCAGCGCGAGGTTTTCCCAGTCCATCGCCAGGATCAGGTCGGAATCACGGAAATCATCCTGCGTGATCTGCCGGGCCTTCAGGTTGCCGAGGTCATAACCCCGCTTCAGCGCCGACTGCTGTGCGCGCAGATCGGGCGCCTCGCCGACGTGATAGGCATGCGTTCCGGCCGAGGCGATCTGAACGCTGTCTTCCAGTCCCGCCTCCCGCACCATCTTGCGGAAGACGCCTTCCGCGGTGGGCGAGCGGCAGATGTTGCCCATGCATACGAACAAAACTTTAGTCATGTCTCAAGCGCCTTTCTGGTTCGGGCTGGCGTACACGAGCCCGTTAGCGACGAACTCACCCGGCTGAACGTGCGGCCGTCAATCCCCAAGTCAATAAATAATCAAGAGAAAATGAAAAAACTCCAACTAAACCGTTTCCCTCACGCGCAGGAAGACCGCCTGCACCCACAAGAGTTCAATCGAATGCCCCGCCGAGCAGCCCGCGGCGCCGATGTGCGCACGACCCGTGTCCGCGTTGCCATCACGCCGCCTTCTGCCTCGGCACGAGCGGCACCACCTTGTCGGCGCCCGGTCCGCCAAAAACCTGCTCGCGCAGCGCGGCGAGTTGGTCGCGCACCCGGGCCGCCTTCTCGAATTCGAGGTTCTTGGCGTGCTCGAACATCTGCTTCTCGAGCCGTTTGATCTCGCGCGCCGCCTGCTTTTCTCCCAGCACGGCGACGTCACCCGAAGTCTCCGCGGCCGCCTCGCGGCGCGCCGACGCATCGAACACGCCGTCGATCAGTTCCTTCACGTCCTTGCGCACGCCGCGTGGTTCGATGCCGTGCGCGCGATTGAATTCGATCTGCTTCAGACGCCGCCGATCCATCTCGTCGATTGCCCGCTGCATCGAAGCCGTGACCGCGTCCCCATACATGATCGCGGTACCGTTCAGATTGCGCGCCGCGCGGCCGACGGTCTGGATCAGCGACCGCTCCGAGCGCAGAAAGCCTTCCTTGTCGGCATCGAGGATCGCCACCAGCGAAACCTCGGGCAGGTCCAGCCCTTCACGCAGCAGGTTGATACCGACCAGAACGTCGAAGGTTCCCGCGCGCAGGTCGCGGATGATCTCGACCCGCTCGACGGTGTCGACGTCCGAATGCAGGTAGCGCACCTTTATGCCGTGCTCGGCGAGGAACGCGGTTAAATCTTCCGCCATTCGCTTGGTGAGCGTGGTGATCAGCACCCGCTCACGCTGCGCCACCCGCAAGGCGATCTCGGCCAGCACGTCGTCGACCTGCGTGCGCGCTGGCCGCACTTCCACCTTCGGATCGATGAGCCCGGTCGGCCGCACCACCTGTTCGACCACCTGCGACGAGCGCTGCAGCTCGAAGTCGGCAGGCGTGGCCGACACGAAGATGCAGCGGCGCATCTTGCGCTCGAACTCGTCGAAGCGCAGCGGCCGGTTGTCCAGCGCCGAAGGCAGCCGGAAACCGTATTCGACCAGCGTTTCCTTGCGCGAACGGTCGCCGCGGTACATGCCGCCGAGCTGCGGGATCGTCACATGCGATTCGTCGATGATCATCAGCGCATCGGCCGGCAGATAGTCGATCAGCGTCGGCGGGGGCTCCCCCGGCGCCGCGCCCGACAGGTGCCGCGTGTAGTTCTCGATGCCCTTGCAGAAGCCCAGTTCGCCGAGCATTTCCAGGTCGAAACGCGTGCGCTGCTCGAGACGCTGCGCCTCGACCAGCTTGCCGGCGCCGATCAGTTCGTCGACACGCGCTTTCAGCTCGATCTTGATCTCGTCGATCGCGCGCAGCACCGTCTGCCGCGGCGTGACGTAGTGCGACGACGGATAGACCGTGAAGCGCGGCACTTTCTGCCGCACCCGTCCGGTCAGCGGGTCGAACAGCTGAATGCTTTCGACCTCGTCATCGAACAGCTCGATGCGAACCGCCACTTCCGCATGCTCGGCCGGAAACACGTCGATCGTGTCGCCGCGGACGCGGAATGTGCCGCGCGCGAACTCGGTCTCGTTGCGCCGGTACTGCATCGCCGTCAGGCGGGCGATGATGTCGCGCTGGCTCAACCGGTCGCCGTGGCGCAGCACCAGGATCATCGAGTGGTAGTCGCCCGGATTGCCGATCCCGTAGATGGCCGAGACCGTGGCGACGATCACCGTGTCGCGACGCTCGAGCAGCGACTTTGTCGCCGACAGGCGCATCTGCTCGATGTGCTCGTTGATGCTCGAGTCCTTCTCGATATACAGGTCCCGGGAAGGCACGTAGGCCTCGGGCTGGTAGTAGTCGTAGTAGGAAACGAAGTACTCGACCGCGTTGTCCGGGAAGAACTCGCGCATTTCCGCATAAAGCTGGGCTGCGAGCGTCTTGTTCGGCGCCAGCACCAGCGTCGGCGTGCCGATGGCAGCGATGACGTTGGCCATCGTGAAGGTCTTGCCGGAACCCGTGACCCCCAGCAGGGTTTGGCAAACCAGTCCGTCGTTCAGGCCGCCGATCAGACGTGCGATCGCCTCCGGCTGGTCTCCGGCTGGGGCGAACGGCTGCGCGAGCCGGAACGGCGAATGCGGGTTATCGAGGGGCACAGCGAGTTATTGCGACGCGGTAGCCGCGATTGAACGGTGGATTTTAGTCGGCACAGGCAAAAAAACCTAGTCCCATGGTTGGGCGGCTGACATTGTTATGCGTTTATCTTTCAATTAGTTACAAGTGCAAATGGGTCGCATTCCCGGCCCGTCCGACCGCGAAGGAGCATCTGGATTCGGCTGCCGCGGGTTTCGCGACGCACCAACACGGAGCCGGACGCCGTACGAAGAAGTGGGTGCCGCCCGCCGTGTAGACTGGCTAATGGCTTGTCAATCAAGCATTTCCGTCCTCCGCTCCTACGTATAGACCGATAAAGCGCGGCTCCGGGCCGTAGCGTGGCAAAACCTATGTCCCATTCCCTTTTCGAGACGGTCCAGTTGGCACCGCGCGATCCGATTCTCGGCTTGACCGAGGCCTTCGTTGCCGACACCCGGCCGACCAAAGTCAATCTTGGCGTCGGGGTCTACTGCGATGAGAACGGCCGTATTCCGCTGTTGCGCGCCGTACGCGAGGCCGAGCGCGCCCGCGTTGAGGCTGGCGCGCCGCGCGGTTACCTGCCCATTGAGGGACTGGCCGCGTACGACGCGGCCGTGCAGAAGCTGCTGTTCGGTGCCGATTCGCCGCTGATTGCGGCCGGCCGCCTGGTCACAGCGCAGGCGCTCGGTGGCACTGGCGCGCTGAAGATCGGCGCCGATTTTCTGAAGCGCCTGAACCCGCAGGCCCAGGTGCTGATCAGTGATCCGAGCTGGGAGAACCACCGCGGGCTTTTCGAAGGAGCCGGCTTCAAGGTCGATTCGTACCCCTACTACGATCCGGCGTCCCACGGATTGAATTTTTCCGGCATGAGCAAGGCTTTGCGCGGCGCGCCCGCCGGAACGATCGTCGCCCTGCATGCCTGTTGCCACAACCCGACCGGTGTCGACTTGTCGGCGGCGCAGTGGCGTGAACTGGTGTCGATTTTCAGGGAACGAGGCCTGGTTGCGATGATCGACCTCGCTTACCAGGGCTTTGGCGAGGGCGTCGACCCCGACGCCGCCGCGGTACGCCTGTTCGCCGAAGCCGGCCTGTCGTTCTTCGTGGCCAGTTCGTTTTCCAAGTCCTTTTCGCTTTATGGCGAGCGCGTCGGCGCGCTGACCATCGTCACCGAAAGCGGCGAGGAATCCGCGCGGGTGTTAAGCCAGCTCAAGCGGGTTATCCGCACCAACTACTCCAACCCGCCGACGCACGGCGGCAGCGTCGTCGCCGCCGTTCTGAGTGATCCGAAACTGCGCGCATTGTGGGAAGAAGAGCTGGCGGAAATGCGCAACCGCATCAAGGCAATGCGCAGCAGCCTGGTCAGCGGCCTGAAAGCGCGCGGCGTAAAGCGGGATTTCTCGTTCGTGCTGCAGCAGAATGGAATGTTCTCTTACTCGGGGCTGACATCGGCGCAGGTCGACCGGCTGCGCAACGAGTACGGCATCTACGCCGTGTCGTCCGGACGCATCTGCGTGGCGGCGCTGAACTCAAGAAATATCGAATATGTCTGCGATGCGGTCGCCGCCGTGCTGAGCGACTGACCACCGCGTTGAAGCGAGTCGGCGCGAATCGATATAATCGCGCGCTTCATTCCCCGATAGCTCAGTCGGTAGAGCGACGGACTGTTAATCCGCAGGTCCCTGGTTCGAGTCCAGGTCGGGGAGCCATACGATTCAACGCGATGCGCCGCCCCCGATGGCGGCTTTTTTGCGCGTCCGATCGACCTGCGGATTTTCAGTCCGCGGGTCCTTCCATCGCTGGCGGGGTCGGCGGACAGGTGGTCCGCGGGTCCGTCCGTCGAGGGCCGCGCCGCCCGTGCGGCAATTGGCTGCAGATCGAGCCTGAACGTCGAGCGGACGTGCCCT
>JBFGOX010000227.1:0-5373 GCA_041565015.1 Burkholderiaceae bacterium | reverse complement strand
GGCCGGCCGCACGATCCTGCTGACGCCGGCGGCGGTCTGCGAGGAACTTCGCCGCGTCGAGACGGTGTTTTCCGGGCAGACCGGCCGCAGGCTCGACGCGATCTGGCGGGCGCCGGGTGGACACACGACGCCCCACGCGCTTGCCGCCGGGCAGCGCTGCGGTTTTGCGCACGTGGGCTGGGCGTCGGCCGGTTTCCTGGGCGACGAACTGCCGTCGGACAAGTATCCGAACGAGATGCTGCTGGCCCGTGCGCTGCGCGACATCCGCGACGGCGACGTGCTGCTTGCACACCTCGGAATCTGGTCACGCAAGCAGCCTTATGCGCCGATGCTGGAGCCGCTGATCGCCGGCCTCAGGCAGCGGGGCCTGTGCTTTCGCACCTTGCGCGAGCACCCGCAGCATCGGGCCGACGCACCGCCCCCGCTGCATCTTCCGGCGTCGGCGACGCATCGACAGTGAGGCGTGTTGGAATTCCTACAGCATTCGTTTGACGCCGCACACACCTGGCTGTTCACCGCCGTGATCCAACCGGCGCTGTTCGCCGCCGGCGCCGCGCACTGGCTCGAGGACGCGTACGAGGGCACCGAGTGGTTCCTGCTCGGTGCAGCGCAGGTCGTGCTGCTGTATGCCGTGCTGAGGCCGCTGGAAGCGCTGGCGCCGGCCGAGCGCTGGACGGACCGCAGCGGCACCGGTGTCGACGTGATCTACACACTGCTGCATCGGCTTGGCGCCTTCCCGGTACTGGTCTTCATGCTGCTGACGCCGATCGTCGACAGCGCAGCGGCCGGCTTGCGGCAGCTGGGCTTCACGCCGTGGAACCTCGATGCGCTCTGGCCCGGCTCGACCGATATCCCGATCGTCAGTTTCCTGCTGTACCTGCTGGTGCTCGATGCGGCGGATTACTGGCTGCATCGTGCGCAGCACGGGCTGCGCTGGTGGTGGGCGCTGCACGCACTGCATCATGCGCAGCGAAAGATGTCGTTCTGGACGGACGATCGCAATCATCTGCTCGACAGTCTGATCCTCGATGCGATCAAGGCCGCCGTCGCACTGGCAATCGGTGTCGAGCCGCAGCAGTTCGTCGGCCTGATCATCGCCACGCGGGTGCTGCAAAGCGTGCAGCACGCGAACGTTGCCTGGCGTTTCGGCCCGATCGGCCACCTGCTCGTCAGCCCGATTTTTCATCGCACACACCATGCGATCGGCGTCGGCCATGAAGGCCGGCGCTCCGGCTGCAATTTCGCGGTGCTGTTTCCTATCTGGGACCTGGCCTTCGGCACCGCGGACTTCCGTCGCGTGATCGAACCAACCGGTATCCGCGACCAGTTGCCGCCGCCACACGGTCGTTCACACGAATACGGCGGCGGCTTCTGGCAGCAGCAGTGGCTCGGGCTGCGGCGCATGGTCGATCCCGCTGCCTGAACGTCAGCGGCCGCCCGGCGACGGCGATACGATCTTCATTTACTTCATTGGCGAGAGGGCGGTGGCGCGTATCGGTCTGATCATCATCGGCGACGAGATCCTTTCGGGAAAGCGCGGCGACAAACATCTCGGCAAGGTGATCGAGATCCTGTCGGCGCGCGGCCTGCGGCTGGGCTGGGCGAACTACCTCGGCGACGAGCGGCCGATGATTACCGCCGCGTTGCGGCGGTCGTTCGCCACCGACGACGTTGTCTTCGTCTGCGGCGGAATCGGTGCCACGTCCGACGATCACACGCGGCAGGCGGCGGCGGCGGCACTCGACGCCGAAATCGAACTGCATCCGCAGGCGGCCGAACTGATCGCGCAGCGCTGCGCCGAAATGGCGGCGGACGGCCGCGGCAGCGCCGACATGAGTACGCCCGAGAACCGGCAGCGGCTGAAGATGGGCGAGTTTCCTCGCGGCGCGCGGATCGTTCCCAATCCGTTCAACCGCATTCCGGGCTTCGCGGTCAGGCAGCACTTCTTCCTGCCCGGCTTCCCGAAGATGGCCTGGCCGATGATCGAAGCGACGCTCGATGGCGAACTGTCGGCGCTGCTGCGCCCCGAGCCGGTGCGCGAGCGGTCGATGCTGGTCTTCGATACGGCCGAGTCGGTGATCGCGCCGTTGATGGACGAAATCGAGTCGGCCTTCGCCGGGGTGCGAGCCTTCAGTTTGCCGTCGCTCGGCGACGGCAACGACGGCCGGCCGCGACGCCGGCACATCGAACTGGGCGTGAAGGGCGACCCGTCCGTCGTCGACGCGGCCTTCGAGCAGCTGCGCCGGGCCGTGGCGGCGATCGGAGCGCCATTTGAGACAGAGCAAAAATAGCCCGGTTCAGAGAACCGGGCTTGAAAGCACCACCAAAGGAGGAGACAGAGGATCCGGACTGGCGTCCGGAAAGTGGTGCCAAGGAGACAACCGTTACGTTTCGATTCTTACTCTACCCTTCGAGCGTCGATCGGCGAAGCGGAATCTTCGACAAGTCCTTGCAATTGCCTGGTCGTGGAGCGGGCGTTCACCCTTGCTGACAACCTTGCTACAAGTGAACGTTACTCGCGGGGGACGGCGAGGGCCATCCCCCGGTCGTCTTAGGCCGCCGTGCGGGCCTTCGACTTGACCACGTCGTTGGCGGCTTTCACCGTCGCCGTCGTGGCAGCGTTGAAGTTCGACTCGGCCATGTCGACAGCCTGCTTGGTCGCCTTGTTGAACGTGTCGTACGCGGTGTTGGCAGCGGCCATCGCGCTCTTGAACACTGACACGGCCGGCTCGGCTCCGGTCGGCGTGTTCTTCGATGCGAACTCGATCATTTCGGCCACTTGTTTGTTGCCTTGCGCGATCTGGGTCTCGAAGATCTTCGAAACGTGGGCGCCGGCGCCCGAGGCGATGCCGTAGACGTTGCGGTTGTAGCTGACAACCTTTTCAAGCGTCGGTTGCGCCAGCCCGCTGCCGACCGCCAGCAGTTCCTGGACATCTTTCACGCCCATCAGGACCTGCGTCCTCTCGGCGGACTCTTCCAGCAGCGCCTTGGTGGCGGCGAGGTTCAGGTCGACCAGTTTCTCGGTCGCGTCGAACATCGTGTGCGACAGCGCGAACAGCGTGTCGAGTTGGCTCTTTTGGAATTCAGCGACTTGCGCGGGGGTGCTCATCATTTCTTCAACTCCTCGTGGGGGTTCAGTGATCAGGATTTGCCTTGCATCGCGCCGCCAAGTGTTTTGTGCAGCGCACAAGCGAATTGTTGAGCATTCGTTTCTCATTGTCAAGCAATAATGTTGCGGCGCCGCAAATCGAAAGAATCAGATAGAAATCAATATATATCAATATGATAAGTGCATTACTTCGAAGAAGTCACTGCGCAGATCGGGGTGAATTGCCGCAGCGCGAAAGACTGGGCTTTAAACAGAGATGGCTAGAATTTCCGCTCCATCCGGGTGGCACTGTTGAAAGCCTTCTACAGCGATCGATTCGTACTGCCGCTGCCGCCAGGGCATCGGTTCCCGATGGGCAAGTACGCGCAACTGCGCGAACGCGTCGAGCGGGAACTGCCGGGCGTTTCGTTGTTCGAGCCGGAGGCGGCAAGCGACGATGACCTGCTGCTTGCGCACGACGAAGCGTATGTGCGTCGGGTAACCAATGGCGACCTGACGGCCGCCGAGCAGCGCGTCATCGGCTTTCCTTGGTCTGCGCAGATGGTCGAGCGGTCGCGGCGGTCGGTCGGCGCCACGCTCGCCGCCTGCGCCGCGGCGCGCAGCGAGGGGGTTGCGGTGAACCTCGCCGGTGGCACCCATCATGCTCATCGTGGCCACGGTCAGGGCTACTGCGTGTTCAACGATGCGGCGGTCGCGGCACTGGCGCTGTGCCGCGCGCCGCGTGAGCGGGTGGCAATCATCGATCTTGACGTGCACCAGGGTGACGGCACCGCGGCGATGCTCGGCACGCATGAGCGGGCCTTCACGCTGTCGCTGCACGGCAGCCGCAATTATCCGGCGCGCAAGTTCAACGGCCACATCGACGTGGGCCTGCCGGATGGCGTTGGTGATCGCGTCTACCTCGATGCGCTCGAAGACGCTCTTGCCAGGCTGCGGTCACGCTTCGCGCCGACTTTTCTCATTTATCTTGCCGGCGCCGATCCGCACGAAGGCGACCGGCTTGGCCGCCTGCGTCTGACCTTCGAAGGGCTGCGCGCGCGCGATCGCCGCATTTTCGACCTCGCCGCATCGCTCGATGTGCCGATCGCCGTGATGATGGCCGGCGGTTACGGGCACGAACTGGCCGCGACGGTACAGGTGCACCTGAATACGGTGCAGGCGGCGTACGCGCACTGGCTGCGTTGCCGTTCAAAGCGACACATGGAATCCACCCTTGACTGAGCCGCAACGCCGCGGTGAGGTTCGATGGCAACTGGCCGCGATGCCAGTCGTGTTTGTGTTTCTCTGGAGCACGGGATTCATCGTTGCCAAGTACGCCGCGCCACACGCACCGCCGCTGACGTTCCTGCTCTGGCGTTACGGCACGGTCGTCCTGGTGCTGTTGCCGATCATCGTTGCCACCGGTGCCCAGTGGCCGCGCACTGCCGCATCGTGGCTGCACGTCGCCACGGTCGGTGTGCTGTTGCAGGCGACCTATCTCGGCGGCGTGTGGTGGGCGATCGCCGAAGGCGTGCCGGCCGGCGCGTCGGCCTTGATTGTTGGCCTGCAACCGCTGCTTACCGCCTTCTTCGCCGGCGCGGTGGGTGAACGGGCAACGATCCGGCAATGGATCGGGCTTGCCTTTGGTTTCGGTGGCGTGGCGCTGGTGCTTTCCGACAGACTGACGCTGCAGGGCGCCGGCATGCTGCCGTTGCTGGTAAACGTGCTGGCGCTGGCCGGCATCACGGCCGGCACGCTGTACCAGAAGCGTTTCGGCGGTAGCGTCGACCTGCGCACCGGCAGCGCGATTCAGTTTGCCGCCTCGTTCCTGGTGACGCTGCCGTTCGTTTGGATGAGCGGCGATTTCGCTGTCAACCTCACCGGCGAGTTCTGGCTTGCGCTCGCCTGGTCGGTGGTCGTGCTGTCGCTGGTCGCGATGGGCCTGCTGCTGATTATGATTCGTCGCGGTCAGGCCACTGAGGTGGCGAGCCTGATGTACCTGACGCCGCCCGCCACCGCGCTCCTCGCCTGGTGGCTCTTCGGCGAGGCGCTCGGTGCCCGGGCCTGGGCTGGGGTCCTGGTGGCCATGAGCGGCGTGGCCCTGGTGCTGCACAAGAGACCGCGAGAGAGGGCACGTTGAGCGAACGTCCAACCGCGCAGCCGCGCACGCAGTACCGTCACTTCCTGCCGATCCAGACCCGGTGGAGCGATAACGACGTCTATGGCCACGTCAATAACGTCGTTTATTACAGCTGGTTCGATACCGTGGTCAACGAATACCTGAT
>JBFGOX010000226.1:0-5395 GCA_041565015.1 Burkholderiaceae bacterium | reverse complement strand
GCGCGCCGGCGACCGCGGTGCGCAGTCGATCCGGATCGAGTTCGCCGGCAGCCTGCTGCAGCCTCGCGGGAAGCGACCCGCGCCGGTAGTCGCGACCGGCGCGGCTGCGCTTGACGAAGTCCAGGTCAACCAGCCAGCGGCGCAGTTCGACATGGTCGACGTCGAGCATGGCGCCGGCGCCGGCGAGAAACTCGCGCAAGCGATCGTTCGCTTCGCGTTCGCTCATTCCCGTGCCGTCCGGCAGGTGCAGCGCCGCCGTCGCGAGCAGCAGGTCGAGATCCTCGCGCGCCGCGCCGAGCAGCGTGCCGAGGTTCACACGACTTCGCCGGCCAAGTTCGCCCAGCCGCCGCAGCCAGGCTTTTGCCGTGATCGGTTGCGCGTCCTTCATCGCTCCAGCGACCGCCGACACGTTACGTTTCCCGTGGCCTGCGCTCGCGTGACGGGCATCGACTGACGCGGCTTTGCACAGCGCATGCGGCTTGGGCCTCCATGATCGTCGGCCGACTATACCTGCGGCACCCTGTTGCCAGCCGGCCGCACCACCCGCAACCGCGCCGTCGCCGCAGGAGAGGATCCGCGGCCGAGTTCGTATTTCTCCCCCCTTGGGAATGCTGAGACAAGTATCCTGAGACTGTCGGCGCGTGCCGGCTGCCGAAGCTGGTCGCGCCTCCTTGCATGCGCCCTGCCGCTGCGCAGTCACTCTGCATGAGATTCGGACAACGCAAACCGTGCCGTGCCCTGCAGCATCTGGTGAAGTTCTACTGGATGGTCGAGGACGCAACTGCAGGGGACGCCGCCGCCGAAGTCGTCATTCCCGACGGCTGCATGGAGATGATCTTCCACTTCGGCACGCCGTTCTCGTCCGACGTGCACGGAGACAACTACGCGGTGCATCCACGAGCATTCGTCGGCGGCCAGATCACGCAGTCGATCCGTATCCGGCCGGCGGGGCCGATCGGCATGCTTGGGGTCCGCTTCCATCCCTTCGGCGCGCAACCGTTGCTGAAGATTGCGATGGAGGAGATCGCCGGCGAGACGGTCGACGCGACCGATCTTTTCGGGGCATCGGCGCTTCATACCGTGGAACGGTTGATGGAGGCCGACGGCGTCGAACCGCGGTTCGACGTCGTCGAGTCGTTCCTCCTGCGCCTGACTTGTGGCGAAGCAGCCGTCGATCCGCTGGCCCGTTCGTCGATCGAGGCATTGACGATGTCGCACGGAAGCATTCCCGTGCACCGGCTTGCCGCACAGATGCACGTAAGCCCGCGCCACCTGAACAAGATGCTGCGCCGGCATGTCGGCCTCGGCGCGAAGTCCTTTGCCCGCATCGTCCGACTGCAGTTCGCGCTGGCGTCGATCAGGGGCGGCAGCGCCTCAACCCTCACCGACGCCGCCTGTGCCGCCGGCTATTTTGACCAGGCCCACTTCATCCGGGACTTTCGCGTCTTCTGCGGCGCGAACCCGCGCGCCTACTTGGGTGAACGGCATGCGCTTGCCGAGGCGTTCGCCTGATCTTCCAGCCAGGTCCGATTTCTACAATTGCTTTGCCGGCGCTTCGCTTAGCGTGGCGTTGTCATCGATTCCCGAAGGGAGCCGCGAAGATGAACTTCCCCCACCTGCGTTGTCTCGCTGTCGTGCTCGGGCTCGCCGCGCCGCTGCATGTCGTTGCCGAGGGCAGCGCCGAGAAGCGCGACGGCGCGAGGCTGTCGACGATCATCATCTACACGCCGCAGATGAAGGCCTTGGCCAAGTTCTACGAGCAGGCGCTGGACCTGCCGGCACCGTCGACGGTCCTCGACAATCACATCGGCTACTGGCTGGGCGGCAACTATGTCGGCTTCGAGCCCGCTGAGACCACAGTGCGCAATTCCGGCGGCGTCAGTGCCTGGTTCCAGGTGGCCGACATCCAGAAGACGTACGAACGCCTGCTCAAGATGGGCGCGAAACCAAAGATGAAACCCGAGCCGCAACCTTGGGGCGACCTGCACGCCAACGTGATCGATCCGGATGGCAATCTGCTCGGACTGATCCAGTCCAAGCAGGGCAAGTGACTCGTTGCGTCGGGCCGTCGGCTTCGGGTTGATCGGCGCGCCGCTGCGCTCAACGCAGGTTGCCGGTGTGTCCGAGCGAGTACCGCCCCGGCTGCGGCCACACCGTCAGGCCATGCGGCTCGGTCGGCGACCTGACCGTCTTCGTTTCGCCGGTCGCCGTGTCGATCACATAAACGACGTCGTCGAAGCGCCCCGATAGCCACAGCGTCTTGCCATCGGCGCTGACGTTGCCCATGTCGGGGCTGCCGCCGCCGGGAATCGTCCAGGTCGTCTCGACCTTGCGAGTGGCGAAGTCGATCACCGAGACGCTGCCCTTGCCGCGCGGCGCCGCGTATACCTTGTTCGAGCCGCGATTGGCGACGTACAGCTTCCTGCCGTCGCGGCTCGGATAAAGCCCGTGCGTGCCGACGCCGGTGGCGATGAAGCCGACCTTGGTGAACGATTCGCCGTCGATCACGTGCACGCCGTCGGCCATCATGTCGGCGACGAAGAACACCTTGCCGTCGGGCGAGATGCGGATGTCCTGCGGCATCAGCCCCTTGCCGAGCGACAGGTAGCCGACGACCTTGCGGCCGCCGAGATCGATCTTGGCCAGCGCGCCGCCGAACTCGCAGGTAAAGATGGCGTAGCTGCCGTCGACCGAGAAGTCCGCATGAT
Organism: Burkholderiaceae bacterium; assembly: GCA_041565015.1. Taxonomy (GTDB): domain Bacteria; phylum Pseudomonadota; class Gammaproteobacteria; order Burkholderiales; family Burkholderiaceae_F; genus JADJWR01. The sequence continues at coordinate 2,687 of JBFGOX010000226.1, read as the reverse complement.
TGACGCCCGGGCACTTCGGCACGTCGATCGAGTACTGCAGCTTCATCGTGTGCGGATCGCGGAAGTCGAGCCGCTTGCGCGCTTCGGCCACCACGATCGCCGAGGCGCCGTCCGGCGTGGCGTACATGTTGTACGGGTCATCGACCGCGATGTCCGGGCCGCGCCGCTTGCCGGTCTTCGGATCGATCGGCGTCAGCGTGCCGTCAGTGCGCCCCTCGGCATTGTTGGTGACCCACAGCGTCTGCAGGTCCCACGACGGCACGACGTGCTGCGGGTGGATGCCGACCTTGATGCGCTCGATCACCTTCAGCGTCGCCGGGTCGATCACCGTCACGTCGTTCGACCGCCGGTTCGGCACGTACACGCGCGGCAGATGGTCCTTGACCGCCGGACTCAGCTTGTCGGCCGCAGTTTCGCTGTACACGTTGTTCGGATCGGGCTGCGGCGGCATCTGCGCGACGGCACCGAATGCGGCGAGCGCAAGGGCCAGCGACAGCAAGCGAGAATTCTTCTTCATGGATTTCGGCTTCAGTTTCGTGGGGAAGGTGTCGAGTCTATTTTCTTTTCTGCGCAAACGCCTTGCGCTCGCCCTTAACGTACATGACTGCAGACCGGCCGACCTACTGCCAATCGATGATCGCCGGCGCCGCGGCGGAAACATCGGTCAATGCGGCCGATGCCGCGAACCTCGTCGATGATGCGGTTCAACAGCAGGCCAGAAGGTCGTGCGGAAAGTACGCCCAGTCCGCGCTGATGAGGCCCAGCGTTTCGCACCTCAATCTTCGCGACTGCCCAATGGTCAGTGCGGCCGATCGGCGTCGCACGCGCCGCAGCGCTACCTGTCGCCGCGGAACTGCGCGTCGCTCAGCAGCCTCGGACTGGCAGCGTCGCTGCCGAGCAGGCGGGCGTCCTGCACCGCGTTGCGGTAGGCCGAGTAGGCCTTGTACTGCCGGCGACCGACGCGCCATGCCTCGTCGCCATTGGCGCCACCGAAGACGGCCCAGTCGGTTTCCTTGTCCTCGTTGAACCAGACCACCATGCGCGCATCGACCGCGGCCTGGGCAACGTAGCCGAAGAAGGCCGTGATCCAGGCCGACTTGGCCGCCACGTCGACGCCGCCGGCACGCGTGGACGACGACGCGGTCTCCGTCAGCGCCAGCGGCCGGCCGCTGATGACGCGCAGGCGGGCGACCATCGCGCCGAAGACCTCCTCCGGCGTGCGCCAGCTCGACCACGGCTGGCTGGCGCCCCAGTTGTAGCCGTCGATCCCGATCCAGTCGACGTACTCGTTGCCGGGGAAGAAGGCCTCGGCGGGCACGCCGCCGACGTCTTCGTGGTTGACGGCCCAGATCCACTGCACCGTGCCTGCGTCCATTCCCCTGGCCCAGAAGATGCCGCGCACGCGCTGCCACATCCCCACGTAGTGCGCGGTCGAGTCGCCACCGACGGCGGCGCTCCAGGGATACCAATCCCCGTTCATCTCGTGCGCCAGCCGGATGTAGACCCGCCGGTCGTCCGCCGTGCCGAGGTTGCCGTCGGGGCCGCTGACGAATTCCTTCATACGGTCCGCCCAGGCGGCGACATAGTTGTCGTAGTCGCCCCGAGCGGCGCGTGCCTCGACGTCGGCCGGCGTGGTCGCCCGCGAGCACAGGTAGGGTTCCCAGCTGATAAGCGGCACGTTGCCGCTGGCCCAGACCTTGGGCAACTGTTGCTTGAACAGGTTGTCCATCGCCTTCGTGCGACTGCACCAGTCAGTGAACAGGTTGACCACCGCGTGCCGCTTGCCCTGCCAGGCCTCCATCGTGCGCACCTGGTCCATCTCCCAGCCCTGGTTGCCGTAGTAGATGCCCAGCAGGGCCTGAGCCTGTGCCGGCGTCGTCCCGGCCCACAGCGACAGGGCGGACGCCGCGAGGATGGCGAATGAGGTGACGGCTTGCCGCAGGCGGGCGACGACGGTCAACAGGCGACCAATTCGAGCGCTGATCGGTTGGCGGCGGGCCATGGCGGATCTCCTCGGTCGCAGGTCTCCGGGCCGCGTGATGGGCCGGTGCGTGCCGGAGCCATTCTGGGCGTGCGTGCCCGGGCCGGCAAGCGTCGGGAAAGTCGGCCCGGCGCCCCGCCGCCGATCGGCAATCGCGGCGCTGCGAGGGAACTCGCGGCGAACTACGGTGTGCTGTGGTGCTGTTCGGTCGGCCGGTCCAGCCGCTTGCGTGCTGCCATCGTCAGTTGCGCAGCGAGGTGAAAGGCGCAGATCCGACAACGCCGAGCGGCTGATGTACCGGCCTGCCGATCGACCCCTACTCCCACTCGATCGTCGCCGGCGGCTTGCCGGAGATGTCGTAAACGACGCGATTGATGCCGCGCACCTCGTTGATGATGCGGTTCGACACCCGCGCCAGCAGGTCGTGCGGCAGCTGCGCCCAGTGCGCCGTCATGAAATCCTGCGTCTGCACAGCGCGCAGGGCCACCACCCAGTCGTAGGTGCGGCCGTCGCCCATCACGCCGACGCTCTTGACCGGCAGGAACACGGCGAACGCCTGGCTCGTCTTGTCGTACCAGCCGCTGGTGCGCAGTTCGTCGATGAAAATCGCATCGGCCCGGCGCAGCAGATCGGCGTATTCGCGACTGACTTCGCCGAGGATGCGCACGCCGAGTCCCGGCCCGGGGAACGGGTGCCGGTAGACCAT
>JBFGOX010000225.1:0-5405 GCA_041565015.1 Burkholderiaceae bacterium | reverse complement strand
GGTGCATCGCGAACGGCGGGCCGGCTTCGATGGGCCCTGCGGTCAACCGCTCGCTCTCGGGGCACACGAGGCGCCGGCCATCGCCCATCGGCAGGATCTGCGTTTCGTCGCATCGTCACGCGCTCCGTCGCAACGTCGTGGCGGGTACCGGCGCCGGCGTCGAGAATCCGCGCCACTGATCGATTCGGCCGCGCCAGCGCTTGCACGCGCCCGGGTCGCCGGCCAGGGGGGATTCGATGAGCAAGAGCAAGAAACGTTGGATCTTCGGATCCGGCCTCGCGCTGCTGGCGGCTGTCGCCGTCGTGCTGGGGCTGCAGTTTCAGGGCGGGCTGTTCGGCGCCAAGGCCGTGGAAAAGAAAGTCCAGCCGCCGCTGGCGTTTGCCGCCAGGGACATCGTTCGGCTGGCGCCGCACCGGCTGTCGGTCGAACTGTCGATGCCCGGCAGCGTGCAGCCGGTCAGCCAGACGACGGTGCGCTCGAAGCTGTCGGCCGAAGTGCTTCGGTTGCCGCTGCGCGAAGGCGATCGCGTTGCGGCCGGCCAGGTCATCGCCGAGTTCGACACCGCGAAACTGCGCAACGAACTCGCCGAGCGGCAGGCCACCCTTGAGTCGGCACGCGCCACGCTGGCGCAGACCGAGCGCACGCGCGCGACCAACGCGCAACTCGTCAAGCAGAGTTTCATTTCACAGAACGCCTTCGAGTCGGCCGACGACGCCTTCCGCGCGCAGGTGGCGGCAGTGAAGGCTGCCGAGGCGCAACTGGCGCAGACGCAGCTGCTGCTCGCCGATGCCGTCGTGCGTTCGCCGATCGGCGGCCACGTGGCGCGGCGGCACGTACAACCGGGCGAGAAGGTCGCCTTCGATGCGCCGCTGCTGCACATCGTCGACCTGGCCAAGCTCGAGGCCCAGGCGCAGGCGCCGGTGGCCGATGTGGCGAAGATTGCGCCCGGCGCGGCGGTCGAAGTCGAGATCGAGGGCATCGATGGCCGCGCCTACCCGGGCCGGATCGACCGCATCAACCCGACCGCCGAGCCGGGGTCGCGGATGATCAGCGTCTACGTCAGGCTCGCCAACGACGACGGCGTGCTGCGCGGCGGCATGTTCGCGCGCGTGAAGCTGCATGTCGGCGGCCACGCGCCGGTGCCGTCGCTGCCGTGCAGAACGATCGTGGCCAGTCGTTCGTGTGGGTCATCCGCGGCGGTCAGCTCGTGCGCCGCGTCGTCGCCACCGGCGTGCGCGACGAACGCGCCGGGCGCATCGAGATCACTTCCGGCCTCGCGGACGACGATCAGGTGATCGGCTCGAAGTTCGACAATCTGCGCGAAGGCATGGCGGCCCATATCACCGCCGCGCAGTCGCCGGTGGCCAGCCGCGACGCCGTGGCGCAGGTACGCTGAGTCGGAGCGGCGGCGATGTGGATCACGCGCGTCTCGATCAATCACCCGGTGTTCGCGACCATGGTGATGGTCGCGCTGACCGTGCTGGGACTGTTCTCCTACGTGCGCCTCGGCGTCGAGCCGATGCCGGACGTCTCGCCGCCCGGCGTGATGGTCTGGATCAACTACCCCGGCGCCTCGCCCGAGCAGGTCGAGAACGACCTCGCCAAGCCGGTCGAGAACGCGGCCAACACAGTGGCCGGCGTCAAGCGCATCCTGTCGCGCTCCGACGAGGGCCGCTCGCTGACCTGGATCGAGTTCCGTCTCGACGTCGACCTCAATCGAGCGATGCAGGAGGTGCGCGACAAACTGGCGCAGATCCGCGCCGGATTCCCGCGCGACGCCAAGGACCCGATCGTGCAGCGCGCCGAGACCGAGAACGACCAGCCGGTGGCCACCTTCGCGCTGATGGGCGAGGGCCGCACGCAGCGAGAGCTGACGCTGGTCGCCGAGCAGATCGTGCAGAAGGGTTTCGAGCGCATCAACGGCGTCGGCCGCGTCGAGCTGAGCGGCACCGTCACGCGGCAGATCCAGGCGCACGTCGACCCGGCGAAACTGACCGCGCATGGCCTGACGGTCGATCAGGTCGTGACCGCGCTGCGCACCGCCAACGTCAGCGTGCCGGTCGGCACGATTTCGAACGCCAGCGCCGAGGCGATCGTCCGCGTCGACGGCCGCCTGTCGTCGCCGGGCGAGTTCGGCCGCATCATCGTCGCGCGCCGCAACGGCACGCCGGTCTTCCTGTCGCAGGTGGCCGACGTCGTCGACGGCGAGGCCGAGCGCGTGTCGCTGTCGCGCGTCGATGGCCGGCCGGCCATCGGCGTGTCGGTCTTCAAGACCCAGGACGCCAACATCGTCGAGGTCGGCAAGCAGCTCAAGGCGGCTGCCGCTGACATCCGCAAGCAGCTGCCGGATGGCGCTCAGCTGAAGTTCATGTGGGCGATGGCCGACTTCGTCGAGCAGTCGGTCAACAACGTCAAGGCGACGATTCTCGAAGGTGCGGCGCTGACGGTGCTGATCGTCTTCCTGTTCCTCGGATCATGGCGCAGCACGGTGATCACCGGGCTCACCTTGCCGATCGCGGTGATCGCCAGCTTTATCGCCGTCTACGCGCTCGGCTTCACGCTTAATTACATGACGCTGATGGCGTTGAGTCTGTGTATCGGCCTGCTGATCGACGATGCAATCGTCGTGCGCGAGAACATCGTCCGCCACATCCGAATGGGCAAGGATCACTACACCGCCGCGCGCGATGGCACCGACGAGATCGGCCTGGCGGTGCTGGCCACGACATTCTCGATCGTCGCCGTGTTCGTTCCGATCGCCTTCATGAGCGGCATCGTCGGCAAGTTCTTCTATCCGTTCGGCATGACGGTGGTGGTCGCGGTGCTGGTGTCGCTGTTCGTCAGCTTCACGCTCGACCCGATGCTCTCCGCCGTCTGGCGCGACCCGCCGCAGGGCTCGAAGGACGCGCGGCTGGTCGGACCGGTGCTGCGCGTGTTCGACGGCTGGGTCGAGCGCTGGCACCAGATCTACGATCGCCTGCTGCGCCAGGCACTCGCTTACCGCAAGACGACGCTGGCGATTGCCGCCGCGAGTTTTCTCGCCGCGATTCCCATTGCCGCCATCGTCGGCGGCGAACTGATGCCGGAGGCCGACCGGAGCTTTACCACGCTGCGTTTGACGATGCCGGTGGGCTCGAGCCTCGAGTACGCCGATGAGCGCGTCAAGCGCGTCGAGGCGGTTCTGCGCGGCTATCCGGAGGTCGCCTCGATCGACACCAGCCTCGGCAACGACGGCGCCAAGAACAACGCGCGCATCAACCTGAAGCTGGTGCCGCGCGCCGAGCGCGACCGTTCGCAGAAGAAGATAGAAGAAGCGATCCGCAAGCAGGTCGCCGGCATTCCCGGCGTGCAGCTGACCGTCGGCTTCGGCGGCGCAATTTACGTCGCGCTGCTCGGCAACGACCAGGAGGCGATGAACCGCGTGATGGCGGAATTCAAGACCAGGGTGGCGCAGATCCGCGGCGTGACCGACGTCGACATTTCGGTCAAGGACGGCACGCCGGCGCTGGCGGTGCGGCTGAAGCCCGAGCTGGCGGCCGAATACGGCATCACGCACGCGCAGCTGGGCAGCACGTTGCGGGCGCTGGTCGGCGGCGAGAACTCCGGCTACTGGCTGGCGCCGGACGGGCAGAACTACGAGGTCATCACGCAGTTGCCGCGGGCCAACCGCACGGTGATCGATGACATCGCCAATATCAACATCGCTACCGGCCGCGTCCGCACCGACGGCAGCCCCGAGGTCGTGCCGCTGCGCGCGATCGCCACCCTCTCGCGCACGTTCAATCCCGACAACATCCGCCGCCAGGATCTGCAGCGGCGGGTGGCGCTGTTCGCCAACGTCGAGGGCCGGCCGGCCGGCGACGCCGGCAAGGAAGTGCAGGCGCTGGTCAAGTCCTATGAGCTGCCGCCGGGACTGCGCTTCGACGTCGGCGGCCAGATCAAGGACCAGCAGGAAGTCGGCGCGGCGATCGGCGCGGCGCTGCTGCTGGCGGTGATCTTCATCTACATCGTGCTCGCCTCGCAGTTCGGCAGCTTCATCCAGCCGGTGGCGATCATGGCCTCGCTGCCGCTGTCGATCGTCGGCGTAATGCTGGCGCTGCTGATCACCAACACGACGATGAACATCTTCTCGATGATCGGCGTCGTCTTCCTGATGGGTCTGGTGACCAAGAACGCCATCCTGCTGGTCGACTTCGCCAATCAGGGGCAGAACAAGGGGCTGGCGCGGCTCGAGGCGCTGCTCGAAGCCGGGCAGACGCGGCTGCGGCCGATCCTGATGACCACCGGCGCAATGATCTTCGGCATGCTGCCGCTGGCCATCGGGCTGGGCGAAGGCGCGGAGCAGCAGGCGCCGATGGGCCGGGCGATCATCGGCGGCGTGATCACGTCCACGCTGCTGACGCTCGTCGTGGTGCCGGTCATCTACTCGTACCTCGACGCGTTCGAGAGCCGCTGGTTCAGGCGCGGCCATGGGGTGCAGCGTGGCGGCGCGACGGTGCTGGCCACGCAGCCGGCCGACGAGCACAGGTAGGACGAATCGTTCCCCGACGCACGCCGGCAGTGCGCGCTGGCCAGCGCGCGGCGAATCGGTCTATCCTGCCTCTCGCACCAACACCACTGGAGGCGCGAGATGACCGATCCGACAGCGCCGGCGGGGGACGCGGCTTCCTCCGCGCAGGCAGACGAGAAGGCAATCCGGGAGCGGGTGCGCGAACTGACGAGCCAGGTGCTCTCCGGCGGCCGCCTTGACACCGAGGGCGTCAAGGAAGTGGTGCGCGCGATGAGCGGCGGCGCGGGTTTGCCGCCGACACTCGACAGCCCGCAGGCGCGCGAGGCGTTCGCCGAGGCGATACGCGGTCTCGACCAGACATTGCAGGGTTCGGCGCAGGCAACGCATGAGGCGTTGCAGGCGCTCGCCTCGCGCGGCAAGGACTTCTCCGACAACGACCTGAAGCATGCTTTCGCCGCCCTGCAGAAGCTGCAGGAGGACTACGTCGCCACGGCCAACCACATCGCCGATGCCACGACCGGCAGCATCCGCCGCGAACTCGTCGATCTCGCGCTGCACGCGCAGCGGGTCGGCGCCGACGCGGGCGTGCGCATCGCGCAGGTCATGAGCGAGTTCGCCAACCGCATGAGCGGCTCGTACGGCGGTCGGGCCACCGCCGGCCTCGGTGCGGCGCGCGAGTACGGCGCGAACATGACGCTGCTCACCAGCGGGATGCTCGCCGGCTTCGCCGACGCACTGCGCCAGCAGTCCGAGACGAAGAAGTCCAAGTAGGCCGACCCGTGCCCGAGGCGCCGCTCAGTGCGGTGCGGCATCTGCCGCGGCTGCACGAGATCAGTCTGGTTTTCATCCGGCACGGCCTCGGCGATCTCGTCCGCCGGGTCGGTGTCGCCTCGGT
>JBFGOX010000224.1:0-5406 GCA_041565015.1 Burkholderiaceae bacterium | reverse complement strand
AGTGCGTCGGCGCCCTCGCTCTCGGGCGAGGGTCCCAAGAGGGGCTGGCCGTCGTCTGCTGCCGAATCGGTCAACAGGCTGCGCAAATAACGGGTTTTTGCCATTTGGATCGACCAGCGATGGAAAAGCGGCAGTTGCGCCGCGGATAGCTGGGAGATCGGATCCGAGCGCGCGGTCTTGAGGGCGAAAGCGGAATTGGCCCTTTTTGACCCGGCAATTCACCGTTTCGACTGTCGTTCGCCATATGCCGGTCGGCCTAAAGTGGCCTAGCGTTGCGCCGATATTCATCGGTTCAGTCGCCGTGCGGCTGCGGACAATGGCGTCGAACGAGTGGATGAGTTCGCCTCCCTTAGCCGCCGGGGCTTCGGGCGAATGCTCCGCGCGATTCCTTGATGAACCGCCGAGCCGATGGCTGACACGCAGGACACAGGGCAGGAACGCAATCTTCCGCCGACCGCAAAGCGGATCGCCGACGCCCGCAAGGAAGGCCAGGTGGCGCGGTCGCGCGACCTGGCACACCTGCTGGTGCTCGGCGCCGGAGCGGCACTGCTGATCGGACTGGCTTCACCGCTGGCCGGCGCCGGCGTCAAGCTGGTGTCCAATGGCCTTACGTTCGATGCCAGCGTCATTGCCGATTCATCGAAGATGGCTGCGCGGCTTTCTGAACTCGCGGCTGCCGGCCTGCTGGCACTGGCGCCGCTTTTCGTGGTGATGGCCATGGCAGCCGTTGCCGCGCCGCTGGCCGTGGGGGGTTGGCTGTTCGTTCCGTCGCAAGTGGCGCCGAAATTCAGCCGTCTCAGTCCGCTGTCCGGTGTGAAGCGCATGCTGTCATTGCGCGCGCTGGTCGAACTGCTGAAGGTGATGCTGCTAGCTGGCTTGCTCGGCTTGGTCGGCTTCGCCTACATCGCGCATGAGGTCGATGCGCTGGCCGGACTTGCGCACGAGAGCCTGCCGGTGAGCCTGGCGCACTTCGGCACGCTGCTGGCCATTGCGCTGGGCCTGCTGGTCACGGTGCTGGCAGTGTCGGCGACGATCGACGTGCCGTTTCAACTTTTCGAGCATCACAAGAAGCTGAAGATGACGCTCGAGGAGGTCAAGCGCGAGTCGAAGGAGACCGAGGGCGATCCGCACCTGAAGGCGCGCATCCGTCGCATGCAGCTCGAAATCGCCCGCAAGCGGATGATGGCCGCCGTGCCGACTGCCGACGTGGTGGTCACGAACCCGACCCACTTTGCCGTCGCGCTCAAGTATTCCGATGGTCGCAGTCGCGCACCGGTGGTGGTAGCGAAGGGCAGCGACAAGGTCGCCGAACGCATCCGCGATATCGCGCGCAGCCATGGCGTGCCGCGACTTGAAGCGCCACCGCTGGCCCGCGCGCTGCATCGGCATGTCGAGATCGGCGACGAGATTCCGGCCGCGCTGTACGCCGCAGTCGCACAGGTCCTCGCTTACGTCTACCAGTTGAAGGCTTTCGCCGCCGGCCGCGCGCCGCGGCCGGTGGAGCCGAGCGGCATCGAAGTGCCCGAGGGCATGGACCCGGCGGCGACCGGTCATTGATCACTGAGCAGCCATGAACCCGATTGCCGCCGTCTTCGACCATCCGCTGCTGCGCGCGGTGCCCTGGCGCTCGCTGGCCGTGCCGTTGCTGGTGTTCCTTGTAATGGTGATGCTGATCCTGCCGCTGCCGCCGCTGCTGCTCGATCTGCTGTTCACCTTCAACATCGCGCTGGCCCTCGTGGTGCTGATGACGGCCGTGTACACGAAGAAGGCGCTCGACTTCGCTGCCTTCCCGACCGTGCTGCTGCTGACGACGCTGATGCGGCTGTCGCTGAACGTTGCCTCGACCCGCGCGGTGCTGATGGACGGCCACACCGGGCCGGATGCCGCAGGCAAGGTGATCGAGGCGTTCGGCCAGTTCGTCATCGGCGGCAACTTCGCCGTCGGCTTGATCGTCTTCGCGATCCTGGTGGTGATCAACTTCGTCGTGGTGACCAAGGGCGCGGGGCGCATCGCCGAGGTCGCGGCCCGATTCACGCTCGATGCGATGCCCGGCAAGCAGATGGCGATCGACGCGGATCTGAACTCGGGCACGATCGACGACAAGGAGGCACGGCGACGCCGCGCCGAGGTGGGGCTGGAGGCGGATTTCTACGGCGCGATGGATGGTGCCAGCAAGTTCGTCCGCGGCGATGCGATCGCCGGCATCCTGATCCTGGTCATCAATGTCATCGGCGGCATCGTCATCGGCACGCTTTCGCACAACATGGCGCTGGCCGATGCGGCCAACAACTACGTGCTGTTGTCGATCGGCGACGGTCTGGTGGCGACGATCCCGGCCTTGGTGATCTCAATCGCCGCCGGCCTGATCGTCTCGCGCGTCGGCAAGGAAGATGCCGACATCGGCGGTCAGATGTTGTCGCAGATGCTGTCGATGCCGCGCGCGCTCGGCATCACCGCTGCGATCATGGCCACGCTCGGCGTGATCCCGGGCATGCCGTGGCATGTGTTTCTGTTGCTGGCGGCTTGCGCGGGATACGCGGCGTGGTGGCTGCACCAGCGCGATCTGAAGACCGAGGCTGCAGCCGCGGCGACGCAGGTTGAACAGGCGCGGCCGCAGACTCAGGAAGCGAGCTGGGAAGACATTGCGCCGGTGGACGTGCTGGCGCTCGAAGTCGGCTACCGGCTGATCCCGCTCGTAGATAGCAGCGTCGACGGCGAACTGCTCAAACGCATCAAGGCGATCCGCCGCAAGTTCGCGCAGGACGTCGGCTTCCTGCCGCCGCCGGTGCACATCCGCGACAACCTCGAGCTGAAGCCGTCCGGCTATCGCGTTCTGCTCAAAGGCGTCGTGATCGGCGAGGGCGAAGGATTCAACGGCATGCTGCTGGCGATCAACCCCGGGGGCGTAACGCAGTCGGTGTCGGGTACGCCGGCAAAAGATCCGGCCTTCGGCCTGCCCGCGGTATGGATCGAGCCGCGCACGCGCGAATCGGCGCAGGTGCTCGGCTACACGGTGGTCGACTGCGCCACCGTCATTGCCACCCACGTCAATCACCTCCTAGCCACGCACGCCGGCCAGTTGCTCGGCCGGCAGGAACTGCAGGCGCTTCTCGACCATATGGGCAAGTACGCCGGCAAGCTAATCGACGATGTGGTGCCGAAACTGATTCCGATGGCCACGCTGCAGAAGGTGCTGGCCAATCTGCTCGACGAGGGCGTTCACATCCGCGACATGCGCACGATCGTCGAAACACTGGCCGACGTCGGCAGCCGCTCGACCGATCCGGTCGAATTGACTGCGCATGTGCGCGCCGCACTGCGCGCGTCGATCGTGCAATCCCTCTTCGGGAATACGCAGGAACTGGCGGTCGTCGCGCTCGACCCCGACCTCGAAAAGGTGCTGTTGCAGTCGCTGGCTGGCAACGGCGAGACGGCGATCGAGCCGGGTCTCGTTGATTTGCTGCAGCGAGGCGCGGCAGCGGCTGCGCAGCGGCAGGAGGACATGGGGCTGGCCGCGGCGCTGCTCGTGCCCGACCGCCTGCGCTTGCCTCTGGCGCGGCTGCTCAGACGCGCGGCGCCGCGGCTGCGGCTGATCGGCCATGCCGAAGTTCCCGACACCAGCACGATCCGTGTGGCCACCGTTCTTGGGGGCGCGCAGTAACTCGCAATGACAGCAAACAAGCTGAATTCCTGCAGGGGTGAACGATGAGCATCAAGCGGTTTGTGGCGCCAAACGGGCGCGAGGCCTTGGCCCAGATTCGACGCGAACTCGGCGATGACGCGCTGGTGCTGTCGACGCGCAAGCTCACCGGTGGTCGCGTCGAGGTGCTCGCGGTTGGCCCGGATGCGATGCAGGCGTTGATCGAGGATCAAGGAGCGCGACAGTCGACGGCGCGCACGACGGGTGCGCCGGCGATTCACGCGACTGCGAAATCGACGGCCGCTGCTGTCGACGTTGACGCGTCGGCTGGCGGTGTCCGAACGCAGACGTTCGAGCAGTTTCTGCAGCGGCAGGCGCACCGGCAGGTGCAGCGGCAGCCGGCCGCGGACACGGCTTCGGCGACCAGCTTTGAGCCTCAGCCGAACGGCACCGAATCTCCATCAGCAACAGCCCTAGACGACCGGACGGCGCTTCCCGATCCGCTGTCGGCGGCCACGCCTTCACCGTCGGTCTTTCGCCGCCGCACCGAAGCGACCTTGGCAGCGGCGGCACCGAATGCCGAGCCGACTTCATCCGTAGTGGGTTCGCCAGCCGCGACGGTCGATCTGGCCGCATCTGCCTCGACGAGGGAAGTACCGTTCGGCGCCGCCGCCGACGCCCGTCTGCTGGCCGAATTGCAGTCGATGCGTGCCCTGCTGCTCGAACAGATGGCAACGATGGGCACCAGCAATTCGGCTGCCGACCTGCATAGGCGCAGCCCGATGCAGGTTCGTGCGATGACGCGCCTGCTGACCGCGGGCTTATCGCCCGACGTGGCACGGCAGATTGCTGAGCGCGCACCGGCCGCGGCCACTCCGGCCGACAGCGATCAGTGGCTGGCCGACGTGCTGGCACTGAACGTGCACTGTGTCGAGCCCGACAGCGACTGGCTGAGCCATGGCGGCGTCTTCGCCCTGGTGGGGCCGACCGGCGTGGGCAAGACGACAACGGTGGCCAAGCTCGCCGCGCGCTTCGCCGTGCGCCATGGCGCGCAGTCTCTGGGGTTGATCACACTTGACGCCTTCCGTGTCGGCGCGCACGAGCAGTTGCGAACGTACGGTCGAATTCTCGGCACGCCGGTTCATCTGGCCCAGGACATGGCCACGCTGCGCGACCTGCTGGCCGCGATGGCGGGCAAACGCCTGGTGCTGATCGACACCAGCGGCGTATCGCAGCGTGACGAGCGGCTGGCCGAAATGCTGGAAATACTCGCGCAGGCCGGCAGTGCGACGCGGCCGATCCAGCGCCTGCTGCTGCTTAATGCCGCCTCGCACGCGGAAACGCTGGACGACGTCGCGCGGGCCTGGCAGGCGCGCAGTTGCGTCGGGGCGGTGCTGACGAAACTCGACGAAGCGGTGCGCATTGGCGGCGCGCTCGATTGCGTGCTGCGTCACAAGTTGACGGTGATCGGCGCGACCAATGGTCAACGGGTGCCGGAGGACTGGATCGCCGCCAACGCTCGCGACTTCGCCGAGACCGCGCTGAAACCGGGGCATGCAACGTTCGTTCTGGCCGAAGCAGAGGCCGCGCTGCTGGCAGCGCAAGCCAAGCGGGCCCGTGTCGCGGTGGCGCAGTGAGCCGTTCAATGAGCAAGGACTTGCCCAGCCGATGATGGAAACCGTAATCGATCGGCCGTCGTCGGTCGGCCGCAGCGAGGACCAGGCAGCCGGGCTGCGTCGGCTATTCGGGCCGAAGGCGCCGCGCCT